>DASQZE010000147.1:0-3788 GCA_035638875.1 Longimicrobium sp. | reverse complement strand
CCCGGCCGCTGGCCGGGGCGGCGGTACGTATTCGCACGAACTTCGCCGGAAGTCCCCCCACCCTGAACGGAGATCCCCCATGGCCGTGACCAAGCCGCTCTACCCGATCGATCCGAACGATCCGACCAACTGCCCCACCTGCTTTTCGGGAATCCAGCCCGTGGAGCCGCCGTACGTGGTCGCCATCGACGGCGAATACTGAGCTGTACCGCGGCCGCCCCAGTCCGTTCGCGGCCTGGGCGGCGGCAACGTCGTACCCGCACCCTCCCAGTCATTCCCTTTTCGAGGAGCACCTCATGGCGGTAAGAACGTTCCAGCCGTACGAACCCGTTGAGCCGGTCGAGCCGGTGGATCCGACCAACTGCCCCACCTGCATCTCCGGCCTGCAGCCGGTGGACCCGGGCTTCGAGTCCGCGATCGACGCCCGCTACTGAGCCGCACCGCCGCCGCTCGCCCAGAAAACGGCCGGGCGGCGGCGAACATTCCGCAACGACGCACGCGCCGCACCTGATGGAGTTCGCCATGGACGCAACCTTCGCCGCCCCGACCGCTGCCCGCCCCGACCTGGAGGCGCTGCCCCGGCTGGGCGTAGGCCTGTTGTACGTGCCTTCGCTGCCGCGGTTCATCCGCGAGCACATCGACGCGCTGGACTACATGGCCATCGTCCCCGACCGTTTCTGGGTGGATGACGGCCCCGGCGTGGGCCCGCGCTTTCGCGACTTTGACCGCCAGGTGGAGCTGCTGGACTGGGTGGCCGCCCGCAAGCCCGTGGTGGGGCACTCGGTGGGCCTTTCCATCGGCAGCGCCGAATTGTTCGACGTGGAGCACGTGGAGCAGGTGGCCCGCTGGCAAACGCGCTACGGGTTTCCCTGGCACAGCGACCACCTGTCGTTCAACCGGCTGCCGGGGATGGACGCGCACAGCGAGGAGGCGGGGCTGGCCATCCCCGTGCCGTACGACCGCGAGGTGCTGGAGATGATCGCGGAGCGGGTGCAGCGGGTGCGCGAGATCGTCCCCGTGCCGTTTTTGCTGGAGAACAACGTGTACTACGTGGACCTGCCGGGGCAGGAGATGACCGAGCCCGAGTTCCTGGACGGGCTGTGCGCCCGCGGCGGCAACGGGCTGCTGCTGGACATCCACAACGTGTACGTGAACTCGGTGAACCACGGCTTCGACGCCCGCGGCTTTCTGCGCGCGGTGGACCTGCGCAACGTGGTGGAGGTGCACATCGCCGGCGGCAGCGAGATGGCGGGGATGTACACCGACTCGCACGCGGGGCCGGTGGCCGGGCCCGTGTGGGACCTGCTGGACGAGGTGGTGGAGTCCGCGCCCAACCTGTGCGGCATCACCTTCGAGTTCGAGGACCACTACCTGCCGGCGCTGGGTGGCCACGACGGCGTGCTGCGCGAGCTGGACCGCGCCCGCCAGGCGTGGGCCCGCCGCCCCGCCGCGGAGGGCTGATGTCGCTCGTCGCGTTCCAGCGCGCCATGGCCGACATGGCCGCCCGGCCCTCGATGTGCCGGCGCCTGCTGGACGAGGGCGCGATCGTGCTGGCCGGGTATGACCTTACGCCCATCGAGGTGCAGCGGCTGCTCAGCGCGGCGGACCAGCGGGGAATGCGGATGAACTGCATGCTCTACCGCAACGGCCGCCTGTCGCCGCTGGTGTCGCAGCTGCCCGGCACCTTTCACGTGCTGGGCTTTGGCCTGCGCGAGGTGGCGGAGGCGTTCTGGGTAGAGAACCCCACGGTGCCGCGCGGCGTGCCGGCCGAAATGCGCCGCTTTGCCGCGTTCCTGCGCCGCCGCATCGCGGAAGGCGCGCTGACGGAGCCGCTGCTGCCGGAGGTGCTGGAGTACGAGATGGAGACGTACGAGCTGGCGCTGCTGCCGCCGGAGCGGACGAAGGCCTCCGTCGCGGAGGCCGCCGCGGCCGCCCGCGCGAATGCGCCCCTGCGCTCGCACCCGCTGGTGGGCGTGGCCCGCTTCAGTCGCGAGCCCTTCGCCGTAGTCGATGCGCTGCGGCAGAAGCGGCCGCTGCCGTACGACGACCTGGAGACCGGCGAGTACCACGTGCTGGTGGACTTCCGCGGCGAACGGCGGGGGCTCGCCCCGCTGGATGCCGGGACAGCCGCCGCCTTCCGTGCCCTCCGCGCCGGCGAGGTGCTGCCCCCGGAGTCCGCCGCGCCGCTGGTGGAGCAAGGGCTGGCGATCGCGGCCTGAGTCGAGCCACGAAATGTAACAAGAGCCATCGGAGGGCTTCACTGCCGGCTCTGAGCCCCTGCGACTCTCGCGATAACTTCAGTAAGTCAGTACATTTGACAAATGCCAGCGGTGAAGCGGGCAAGCGAGACGTTTGTCCAAGTGACAATTTAGAATATCACGAGCTGTATTTGCCAGAATCAGACGGGAGCGGCCGGGGAGTGGCATCATTTGCCGATAAAAGCGGAGAGGGTACGGCACCGGTGCCGTACCCTCTCCTAATTCCTCTCCAGGTGCTCACGGTACCAAGTCTCCGCCTCGTGTAAGACTTGGCGAAGCGTGGGCGCCCTCTCAGGAGGGATTATCTCCGGTGGCCAAATTTCCTCTCCCGTACCCAGAACATCGAAGCGGTGCAGGTGATTGTGCTTGTGGTGTTCTGGGGCGCCTACTTTTAGTTCTACGTCGGGGCTGTCGTATCGCAGAATGCTCCCGCGGTTGTGCAAAATCGCACTGTGGCTGTATTCAACGAGGTCAAGCAATCGTTCTGGACCACTCGGAGCCCAGCGCCTTTCCCGGTGGAACCTCAATTTTTCGTATACCTCTACCCGGACGCCACCCGAACATACAACCGTGCCTCTCATGTTCAAAAACTCTCTGCCGCCTTCAACTTCGCCGTAGTAATCGATGTCGTCCCACTCCCAGAATCCGCTCTGCTTGACCTGTTCGACGGCGTCTTGTATCGAAGCGGTGTACAGGTGCAGTGCGCGGGGAGTTTGCCTACCGCGAGGCACGCCGAACCGGTCTCGAGAAGACGTCGTTGATCAGATTGATCACAAAGGCCACAGGAGAAGACCTCGGTGCACGTGCCGCCTTAGCGGGGTGCGCGAGTTTACCCAACGTAGCCATGCGTTCTTCATGGCTCATGGCTTCAAGCTCCATCCGCGATACCCGCATCCTGCCCCTTTCGACGTGACATCCGTCGTGGTTGATGCCGTCAGGGGGTTTACAATGACAACCCCACATTGGAAGGTGCACAACCCGGTGTATCCTGTCAAGCAACCTGGTGCACCTTTTAGTCGAACACGGCACGAACAGTCCTTCTGGATTCGCAAACTCACCGACGCAATCCTCAGATGGCTCAATATGGTCAAAGACACTTTGTAGAGGATCGAGCGCCTTTTGTACGTTGAGAGGAGCAGGATGTCGGATCGAGTTGCTCGTGGCTGTGGCGGCGGCCTGCCGAGCGCCTCCTAGCCTAATACTACAGTTGCACTTCGGATGTTTGCGCTCCGGGCGAGCGTGAAAATGCTCGCCTGACCTGCATCGGAAGCCCCGGTCCAGGCGGTTTTGGGCCCCATGGCACCGCCGGATGGTCGCGAGAGAGCGCAAACGCATGTAGTCCAACTGTAGTACTAGACCTAGACCGCCGCGAGCGCGTCGTTGAGCAGGCGGATGAAGAGGCCGGCCTCGCGCACGCGGTCCAGCGGATGCATCCAGCCGGCGTGCGCTGAGTGCGCGAAGAGGCCGGTGATGGTCACCGCGGGCTTTGCGGAGGCGGGGAGCAGCGTCCGCAGGCGCAGCGTTTCGGTG
>DASQZE010000146.1:0-6892 GCA_035638875.1 Longimicrobium sp. | reverse complement strand
TGCCGCAGCCGCACGGGCGCGCTGGCGCTGGGCGCGGACGCCGCGCGCACGACCCCCGCATCGCCGGCCTGGGCCAGCGCCTCTGCCTCCAGCGCGCGCATCCAGTCCGCCGCCGGGGATCGCTCGCCCGCCGCCGTGGCGTACGCGCGCCCCGCGCCGGCGGTATCCTTCGCGCGGGCCAGCACCATCCCCAGCCGCGCCGCCGCCTCGGCCTTCCGTTCCGCGCCGCGCACCTCCAGGTAGCGCCGGTACGCATCCGCCGAGGCCGTCCAGTCCTGCTTTGCCGCGTACGCCCGGCCCAGCAGGTACAAGCCCTCGCCCCGTCCGCGCCGCGCCAGCCAGTCGCGCCCCTCGAGCAGGCGGCGCACCTGGGTCCATCCGTCCCACCCCGCCGCCGCCCGCGCGCCCAGCAGCACCACGGCGTCCGGCGCGCCGGCCGGCTTCTGCACGTACTCGCGCACCTGCTTCCACGCGGCCCACGGGCGGCCCGCCTGCAGGTGTCCCTCCGCCTCGCGCGCGGCCAGCGCCATGGCGGCGTGGGTCAGCGCGGGCATGGGCTCGTCCGGCAGGTGCGGCGTGAGGTCCGAGACGGCGGGGATGGCGGACAGGATGGCGTGCTCGCCGCTGGCCGTGCTGAACGCCAGACCTGTCGCAAGGCCCACGAGGGCCGCGTACAGGGGCGTGGAGGGAGATCGGATCATGGGATACTGCCCGTTGAGCAGGCGGATACGCGGCCTTTCACCCAGCGGCGAAAGGGGTTCGCGGTCCCGAAACCATCGTGCGGACTCGCGCAGAGCGCACGATCCGTTCCCCCAAGCCGAACGACGGCAGCGGGTTACGCGATGGACAGGAGTTGCGGGCGTGAACCTTCGAGAACCCCGCTAACCCGGGCGGGGTTCCGCTTGCCCGTCCATCGGCCGCTGCTCCGGCGATGAAAACGGCCACCCGTGGGTCCACGGCAGGCCAGGTTCGGCCTCTGACATTACATCTCGGGCTCTCGGGCTCCTGGGTGCATTCCGAATCAGAACGAATCACGCGGAGCGGAGGACGCGGAGACAAACAGAGAGGACGCGGAAAACAGAAGGGTTTCTCCGTGTCCTTGCTTTGTTCCTCCGCGTCCTCCCGCGTGATTGTTCTTTCGTCTCCACTCCATCCAGGCAGGGCAGGCATCCAACCCCGCGCCCGCGATCCCGGCCCGGCACGTCATCACCCGATCGCGTCCGTTTGCGATGCGGGCCATTCCGCGGCCGATGACATCGCGACGGATCGCGGTCCGGCCCCGTGCAGACGGAGCCCGCCGCGCGTCGGGGACGAAAGGACGCGATCGGGTGGATCTGTCGGTATCCGGCCTCGGCGCTTGGAGCCGGGTACGTGCCTCCCGCAAAAAACCGCGATGACCAGCGTCGCGGCCGCGAAGGGAATCACGGGGATCGGCATCCGCCGACGGCGCGGGCCGGACGGAGCAGGGATCGTCAGCCTCCGCGTCCATGAGCCGGAAACGCTCGCCTGCAGCACAGTATCGGCAATTTCTCCCCGCGGCATCGGTTTGCGCTCATCCGCCGACTTCTGCGGTTTTTATAGCACCAATTTGCCCTAAAACAGTGCAGATGCTGGACGAACCCTTGATCGGCCGGGATGAATATACGCCGATCTGGTGGAGCCGTTTCCCCCAACTCATTGTGGCGCAATTCGTTTCCCGCCCCTCTTGCGCCGTCGCAACGACGGGTGCTAGGCTCATCCTACACACATCACAGCCCGGGCGCGCGCACCCATCCATGCGCACGCCACACTCTCCACCTGCAGGAGGACGCATGGGCAAGTTCCGCATCCTGACCGCGGCCCTGATCGCCGCGGTCGCACTCACGGCCTGCTCCGACGAGCCGACCACACCCGCGGCACCCACGCCGGAAGCGCCGTCGTCGGCACAGCTGGACGCGATCTTCGCCGAGGCGGGGAGCGAGTTCGGCGTGCCGGCGTCGCTGCTCAAGTCCATCGGGTACGTGGAAACCCGGTGGCAAATGGTCCGCGGCGAGTCGGAGTTCCCCGGGCAGAAGGCCGCGTTCGGCATCATGGCGCTGCGCGGCGAGCGGCTTACGCAGGGCGCCCAGCTGGCCCGCGTAACGGACAAGGCCGCGCAGACGGAGGCCCGTGCCAACATCCGCTCGGCGGCCGCCCTGCTGGACCTGTGGGCCGACGAGGCCGGCATCGCGCGCACGGACCTGGCCGCGTGGGGCCCGGTGGTGGCCCGCTACAGCGGCATCGCGCAGGTGGAGGGACAGGCCAGCTACGTGCACAACGACGTGTACGCCACGCTGAACCAGGGCGTCGTCGCCAGCACGCAGGCCGGGGGCATCCACGCCTCCATCATGCCCGTGCAGGTGCGCGCCGACTTCCAGCTGCCCACGAGCGGCCCCGACCTGGCCGTGGCGCCGGACTACCCGGTGGCCGGCACCATCTGGCGCCCCTCGCCCAACTACAACACGCGTCCCGCGGGCTCCGGGGGCGGCGTGCAGATGGTCATCATCCACACCTGCGAGGGCAGCTACAGCAGCTGCTGGAGCTGGCTCACCAACACCGCGTCGCAGGCCAGCGCGCACTACGTGGTGAACGAGAGCGGCAGCGAGATCAGCCAGCTGGTGCGCGAGAGCGGCCGCGCCTGGCACATTGGCGCCACGTACGACTGCTCGCTCAACAGCAGCGTCAAGTGCGGGCTCAACGGCACGAGCAGCAACAACTTCACGGTGGGCATCGAGCACGGCGGCTTCGCCTCGCAGACGACCTTTCCCGTGGGGCAGATCGACGCGTCGGCCAAGCTTTCCTGCGACATCAGCCAGGCCTACGGCATTCCCCGCGACCGCTACCACTACGTCGCGCACGGCCAGCTGCAGCCGTACAACCGCACCGACCCGGGACCGAACTGGCCCTGGACGGACTACATGAACCGCATCAACTCGCATTGCGGCTCCACCCCCGTGGCGGCCATCGTGGTGGACAACAACAACGCCAACAACAACGCCGCCAACGCCAGCTTCTCGTCGTCCGCCACCTGGCAGGTGAGCACGGGTACGGGGGGCTACTACGGCAGCAGCTACGCGTTCGCGTCCACGCAGCCCGTGAGCGACGGCGCCACCTTCTCGTTCTACCTGCCGGCGGCGGGCACCCGCACCATCGACGTGTGGTACACGTCGGGCACCAACCGCTCGGCCACGGCTCCGTTCATCGCCTACAACGCCGCCGGGACCGAGGTGGGTCGTGTGAACGTGAACCAGCAGTCGGGCGGCGGCGCCTGGCGCACCATCGGCACGTTCAACTTCAGCGCCGGCTGGAACCGGGTGGTGCTGTCGCGGTGGACCACGGAGGGCTACGTGGTGGTCGCCGACGCCGTCCGGGCGCGGTAAGGATGACACCGCTTGCGGGGGCGTGTCCCCCGCAAGCGGGGGCCGGGCTGCGCGCGCCGTAGGCAACGATACAACCGTTGCCAACGGCGCCGAGCCCCCTCCACGAGCGGGAACGGTACTGCTGTTCCCGCTCGTTCCGGGGTCTCGGCCCTGCGGGCGCGCATCCCTCACGCAACGGCAGTCGCTTCCGCTCCCCACCGGGCTGGCCCCGCCGGTCGGGAGGCCCTCCGCGGGCGAGCGAAGCGCCACGACGACGTCCACCCGGAAAGTACGCGAGCCGATGACGACGCATCGAATCCTTCTCCTTTCCGCCCTTGCCGCCGGCACGCTCGCGCTGGCCGGCTGCGAGCGCGCGTCCGCGGCCCCCGGCGGCACGGCGGACGCCATCCCCGGCGGCGAGCTGCGCGGGCTGCGGGGGCGCATCGTCTTCGTCTCCGAGCGCGACGGGCAGGCGGAGGTGTACTCCATCCGCCCCGACGGGCGCGCCCTGCTGCGGCTGACCAACGCGCCGTCGCAGGACTATCCCGCCGCGGCCTCGCCCGACGGGGCCACGCTGCTCGCCGTCTCCACCGTGGGCGAGGGCCAGGCGCAGCGCGAGCGGATGATGCTCATCCCCCTGCGCAGCCGCGGCGCGGGGCGTGCCGTGGGGCCCGTCGCCGGGCGCGTGCGATCGCCGTCGTGGTCGCCCGACGGGCGCTGGCTGGCGTTCGAATCCGACAGCGCCAGCTTTCGCGACGTGTTTCGCGTGCAGACGGACGGCACGGGGCTGCTGCGCCTGACGAGCAACCGCGAGGGCAACTTCGAGCCGGCCGTGTCGCCGGACGGGCGGTCCATCGCCTTCGTCTCCAGCCGCGACGGGGATCCGGAGATCTACGTGATGCGCGCGGACGGCGGCGACGTGCGCCGGCTGACCGCCTTCCATCGCGAGGACTGGTCGCCGTCGTGGTCGCCGGACGGGCGGTCCATCGCGTTCCTGAGCAACCGCGAGGGCGTGGACCGCGTGTACGTGGTCGCGGCGGATGGAACCGGGCTGCGCGCGCTGGGCGTGGCCGCGGCGGACACGGCGCTCGCGGAGGCGGAGCCCGCCTGGTCGCCCGACGGCCGGCGGATCGCCCTTACCGTGCGCAAACGCGGCGGCGGCGCGCGCATCGCCGTGGTGGACGCCGCGGGCGGCACGGCGACGACCGTCAGCGCGGAGGGCGAGGCGGCGTCCCTCCCCGCGTGGTCACCGGACGGCCGGCACCTGGTCTACACGGCCGAGCGCGGCGGCAACGCCGACCTGCGCATCGCCCGCGCGGACGGGTCCGGCGCCGCCACGCTGGTGGACTCGCCCGGGCAGGACTGGCTCCCCCGCTGGATGCCCTGACGATCCATCCCATCCCGCATCGGCTCGAACCGCCCCGGACGCATCGCGCCCGGGGCGGTTCTGCGTTCCCCCTCCCCGTAACCGGATCAGGCGGAAGCGCCGGGTTTCTTGTGCGAACGGGCCCTGCGTTTCACGCGGCGAACGCACCGCGAAAGGACGAGGACGCAGAGGAAACCCGGTGGGGGCCTCTGCGTCCTCTCGTCCGTTCTCTGCGCCCTCTGTGTGAAAATGATGGGTGGATGCACACGGAACCATGGCGTCCGACCTTGTACCAGATCTTCGATTTGTCCGTGCAGTCCGGCTTCAAAGCGGGCCTCACGCGCCTCCGCGTGAGCCCCAGCCGGCTCGATCCGCACAGTGAACGGCGGGACCGGGTGTCAGAAACCGGTTCCAGCCGCCAATCGGACGAATCGGACAGCGGTTGATCCCCGCTCCGGCCCCGCCCGCGCCTGTCCGGGAACGGCGAAAAAGACGCGCATCATGCCGCTCGTGGCGGAGATGTGGCGCTCCGAAATGCATCTCGTTGCAGGACAGTGACTTACGAAAACAGAATTCCGGAACCCGGGAACGTGTTCACCTGCTTCACTTTATCCGAAGGATCGCCCCCATAGCGCCAGCCGCCGAACTTGTTTACTCTGTCCACTGGTGGAGTGGCCACGCTGTCATTATCGTGCTTTTGCAGCCTTGGCGTGACCTACCTTTCCATGCGCGGAGAAACTGATGAGCCAGCCCCACACCCGGAGAATTCGCCGCCACTCACGTCCGTGGATCGCGCCGCCGGGGCTGTTGATGCAGGGAGAGCCGTTCGAGGGCTACCACGTCCTGGACGAGTCGCGCGACGAGCTGGGGCTGCTGCTGTGGCAGTCGCTCCGCGATGTGGAGGTGTGGGCGCAGACGGCGCCGGAGCACCGCCCGGATCTCTTCACGTCGGGCGCGCTGCTGGAGCGGATGGAGCGCATCGACGAAGAGGTGGATCCCGCCACGCCCCTGCGCCCGGTGCTGGAGGGGCTGGCCAGCCTGCTGGCCCGGCCGGGGCGGGTGACGTCCCTGGAGGTGTGCGAGCTGTGCCAGGAACTGGCGCGCTGGGCCAGCGACGCCGGCCTGCCGCGCACGTCGCTCGCCTTTGCCCAGCGCGGTGCAATGGCCGCCCCGGAGGAGGCGGGCCCCGCCTACCTGGTGGGCCTGATCTCCCGCCGCGCCGCCGACTACCGCCGCGCCGAGGTGTGGTTTCGCCGCGCCCTGGCCCTGGCGCGGCACAACCTCGACTGGAAGCACTACGGGCTGGCGCACATGGGGCTGGCCAACCTGTACATGCAGCGCGGCGATGCGCCCCGGGCCCGCGCCCGCCTGCTTCGCGCGCTGCGTTCGTCGCGACGGTACGGCGTGTGGACGGTCAAGCCGTACGCGCTGCACGACCTGTTCATGATCAACGCCACGGGGGACGATCCCAAGCTGGCGGAGCAGTACGCCCGCGCCGCCTACCGCGCGTACGGCCGGCGCCACCCGCGGCTCCCCGCGCTCGCGCACGACGTCGCCTGGTTCTGGATGCTGCAGCGCCAGTTCAACCGCGCTCTTCCCATCTTCCAGGCCGTCCTGCCGCACTTTCCCCGCCCCCCGGAGCGGATGATCGTGCTGTCCAACGTCGCACGGGCAGCGGGGGGGGCGTGCCTGTTCACCGTCTTTGACCGGGCGTGGACCGAGGTGTGGCAGATGGTGGACGACAGCAAGGACCGCGAGCGCGTGGCGGAGGCGCTCATCAACCTCTCGCACGGGGCGGCCGCGCTGGGCCTGGTGGTGCGGATGGAAATGGCGGCGAGCTACGCGCTCACCATTGCCACCCGCCGCAACGAGGCGCAGCAGCAGGTGGCCGCCGAGGAGCTGCTGGCGGCCAGCCGCTACACCCAGCCGCAGGAGAACGCGATGTACCAGGGGGATGACCACCCGCTGGCACCCGCATCGGACTGGCTGGCGGGCGAGCTGGTGGAGTCGCTGACGGAGGTCTCGACGTGAGGGAGGGGGACGGCGGGCGGGAGAATGTCTTCTCCCGCCCGCCGTTCCCGCGATCAGGTGCCGGAACCCAGGCCCCCGCCCCAGCGCCCCGTGCTGTCCGCGGCTGGCGCCGGCGGCG
>DASQZE010000145.1:0-2888 GCA_035638875.1 Longimicrobium sp. | reverse complement strand
GGTCCCTCGCGTGACCGTGCACTCTTGCCTCAACAATGGCGTCACGCGGAGAAGAAATTCGGTTCGTTCCCCGTGACCCCTGCGACCTCTGTGTGAGGCCTTCTTTTGAAAGCATGGGTGCACAATCGATCAGAGAATAGGGTATCAAGCGAGGAGGCGGGGACGCCAGTTCTCCGCGTGAGCCCCGCGGTTCCGGCGGAGAAACCACGAAAACCCCGCCGACTGCGAGAGTCGGCGGGGCATCGAGCGGCCGTGCTGAACGGCGGATCAGGCCAGCGTGGTGATCCGGGCGGTCAGGCGGCTCTTGGCGCGCGCGGCCTTGTTGGGATGGATGATCCGCTTGCGGGCGGCACGATCCAGCAGCGAAGCGGCCTCGCGGAGCGCCGACGTGGCGGTCTCGGCGTCGTTGGCGCCACGCGCCTTCTTGAGCGCGGTGCGCAGCTTGGACCGGAACTGGCGGTTGCGGTCCGCGCGCTCGGCGCTGGTCCGCATCCTCTTTTCGGCGGACTTGACGTTCGGCAAGGCTCTTCCTCCAACAGAAGCGGCACCCGAAGGCACCGTTGCACGGTTCATTGCAAAAAACAGGAAGCCGAAACTTACCCGCACCCCGCGCACCTGTCAACCCCGGGGCTTCGCCTCATTTTGACAAGGCACACGGGCGCGCGTAGCTTGCGCGCATGACCTTCAACCTCGAAGCGGTTCTCCTCGCGCTCCCCATCCTGCTCCTGTCGCTCACGGCGCACGAGTGGGGCCACGCCTGGGTGGCACTCAAGCAGGGAGACGACACCGCCTACATGCTGGGCCGGGTGACCATGAACCCGGCCGCCCACCTGGACCCCGTGGGCACGCTGCTGTTCCCCGCCATCGCCATCGGCACGGGGGCGCCGCTGCTGGGGTGGGCCAAGCCGGTGCCGGTGGATCCGCGCAAGTACCGCAACTACGTCCGCGGCGACATCCTGGTCTCCATCGCCGGGGTGTGCATGAACGCCCTCCTGGCCCTGCTGTTCGCCCTGCTGCTGTGGGGCATCTCGGCGGCCACCGCGGGCATGGCCACCATCCCGCCGCTGGCCGAGACCGCGGCCCGGATGTTCTTCTACGGCGTGTACGGCAACATCGGGCTCATCGTCTTCAACCTGCTGCCCATTCCGCCGCTGGACGGCTCGCACGTCTTTTACCACCTGCTCCCCCCCAGGTGGGGCGCGGAGTACCGCAAGCTGTACCCGTACGGGTTCCTGATCCTGTGGGGCCTGGTGCTGACGGGCGTGCTCCAGGTGATGGCGCCGCTCATCCGGGGCCCCCTGTTCCTGCTGATCCGCCCGTCGGTCGCCGTCAACGAGCCGCTGATGGCCGCCGTGTTCGAATCGCTGCGATGAGCGACGCGCAGGTCCACGACCCGTTCGCCATCGATCTCGATCGCTTTCACGGGCCGCTGGACCTGCTGCTGCACCTGATCCGCAACCAGGACATCGACATCTTCGACATCCCCATCTCGCGGATCACGCAGCA
The DNA here is from genome assembly GCA_035638875.1 of Longimicrobium sp. Lineage (GTDB taxonomy): Bacteria > Gemmatimonadota > Gemmatimonadetes > Longimicrobiales > Longimicrobiaceae > Longimicrobium. The sequence goes on along the minus strand of DASQZE010000145.1, from coordinate 1,382 downwards.
GTTCCTGGCCGCCATCCGCGACCTGCAGCGGATGGAGCTGGAGCGGGCGGGGGAGTTCCTGGAGATGGCGGCCACGCTGGTGCGCATCAAGGCGCAGATGCTCTTTCCCCGGCGCGGCGACGACGACGAGGTGGAGGATCCCCGCGCCGACCTGGTGCGGCGCCTGCTGGAGTACGAGCACTTTCGCGAGGCCGCGCGCCTGCTGGAGCGGGCGGAGCGCGTGCGCTCGCGCCTGTTCGCCCGCGGCTTCGTGGAGGCCCGCCCCGCGCCGCGTCTCGCGGACCTGCCGCTGGAGACGACCTGGGCAGAGGTGCAGGGGGCCATGGGCGCGCTGGTGGAGCGGTTGAACACGCCGGAGACCATCCACCACGTGCGCGGGCGCGAGGTCAAGATGGAGGACAAGATCCACGAGATCATGGGTGCGCTGGCCGTGTCGCGCCGCGTGGAGTTCGCCCGCATCGTGGCGCCGTGGGGCACGCGCATCCACGCCGTCACCACGCTGCTGGCCTCGCTGGAGCTGGCCAAGCGCAGCATGGTGCGGGTGCGGCAGGTGTCGCCGTTCGCGTCGCTGTGGATCTACCGCGCCCGCGAGCTGGGCCCCGAGGCGCCGGAAGCCGAGGCCGAATGATCCGCGCCAGCCGGGTGATCGAGGCGCTGCTCTTTGCCAGCGAAAGCCCGCTGGCGCCGGCGGACCTGGCCCGTGCCGACGAGGGGCTGGACGAGGAGCGGGTGGAGGCGGCCATCGCCGAGCTGCGCGCGGAGTACGAGCGCGAGGCGCGGGCGTTCACCATCTTCGAGGTGGGGGGCGGATACCAGCTGCTCACGCGGCCGGAGTTCGCGCCCGTGCTGGAGCGGTTCGACTCCGTCCCGGGGGCGCAGCGGCTGAGCGGGCCCGCGCTGGAAACGCTGGCCATCATCGCCTACCGGCAGCCGGTGGGGCGGGCGGAGGTGGAGGAGATCCGCGGCGTGGGGGCCGGCGGCGTGCTCAAGACGCTGCAGGAGCGGGGCTTGATCGAGGTGGTGGGACGCAGCGAGGGGCTGGGACGCCCCCTGCTGTACGGAACGACGCAGTTCTTTTTGCAGCACTTCGGCTTTCGGCACCTGGACGACCTGCCGCGGTCGGAGGAGCTGCCCGTGGTGCTTGCCAGGCGGGACGAACGGAAGGATACCGAGGTATGAAGCGGCCAGGGTTTCTCAAGCGCGGCGAAAAGATTCGCCTGCAGTCCTTTCTCGCCCGGTCCGGCGTCGCCTCGCGGCGCGCGGCCGAGGAGATGATCACGCACGGCCGCATCGCGGTGAACGGCGAAACCGTCACCGCCATGGGGCTGCAGGTGGTTCCCGGCGTGGACCGGGTAGAGGTGGACGGCGAGGAGGTGAAGGTG
>DASQZE010000144.1:0-4796 GCA_035638875.1 Longimicrobium sp. | reverse complement strand
GGCCGGCGCCTACAACGCCCTGCAGAGCACCAGCTACTACGGCGGCGACTTCCTGTTCCTGGGCGACCTGTCCGCGGACAACGCCGTGCACGTGGGCACCTTCCAGACCTTCGACGACGCCGACGTGAACCAGCTGCGCGCGGACAACACCACGATCGAGGGGATGTGGGATGCGATGTACATCGGCATCAACCGCGCGAACGTGCTGCTGCAGCAGGTGCCGGGCGTGGCGGGGCTGGATGTCGACGAGCGCGACCAGATCCTGGGCGAGGCGCACGTTCTTCGCGCGCTGCACCTGCACAACCTGGTAAAGCTGTGGGGCGACGTCCCCATGCCGCTGGTGCCGGCCGCCAGCGTGAGCGAGGCCAGCCAGATCGCCCGCACCCCCGCCGCCACGGTGTACACGCAGATCGTGGCGGACCTGCAGGCGGCCGCCACCCTCATGTCCGACGACGATCAGACGCGGCAGGCCTCCGTGGGTGCGGCGCGGGCGCTGCTGGCGCGCGTGCAGCTGTACCGCGGGCAGTGGGCCGCCGCGCTGGCGCAGGCGGAGGGGGTGGAGGCCATGGGCTACGCGCTGGCCCCCGCGTTCGGCGACCTGTTCGACGAGGAGGGGGAGGATACGGACGAGGACATCCTGCGGGTGACCTTTACCGCCTCGGACTACAACAACGTGGGATACTACTACCTGAGCGAGGACGAGGGCGGGCGGGGCGAAGTGGCGCCCCAGCAGGAGCTGATCGACGCGTACGAGGCGGACGACGAGCGCCTGGCCTGGTCCATCTCCGGCGACGAGGAGGGCGACGCGTTCGGCACCAAGTTCCCCAGCACGGTGGGGGCCGAGGATGTGCACGTGATTCGCTTTGGCGAGGTGGTGCTCATCCGCGCCGAGGCCCTGGCGCGCCTGAACCGGCTGGGCGAGGCCGTGGACCAGTACAACCGCATCCGCGCGCGGGCCGGGGTGGACGCGCACGTGCTGGGCGTGGACGTGACCACGCAGCAGCAGGTGCTGCAGGCCATCTGGCGCGAGCGGCAGCGCGAGCTGGCGTTCGAGGGCGACCGCTGGCCGGACCTGGTGCGCACGGGCCGCGCCGTGTCGGTGCTGAACATTCCCGCGTTCCAGGCGCTGTATCCCATTCCGCAGGGGGAGATCGACGTGGCGGCGAATCTTACGCAGAACCCGGGGTACTGAACTGCGGGGAAACGGCGGGTTACGGGTTACGGGTTACAGGTGACAGGGAATAGGGAATAGGGAATAGATGAGAAACGGCCCGGTGGCATGCCGGGCCGTTTGCTCATGAGGTCTTCGCGAGGGGATTTGGGACCAAAGCCCAGAAGGCGAAGTCCGCGACAGAGCGAATGAATTCGCCGCAACGACTACACGAAGTCCGCCTGCGCGGACTGTCCGTCACGAGCGGGCTGCCACGCCACCGGCGGCGGTCGGACCCAGGCCGGCTACATCTGCCCGCGGGCACGTGCTCCGCGGATCGGAAGGTACTCGCCCGTGCAGTCCGCGCAGGCGGACTTCGCGCCTTTCCAGCGGCGAATTCATTCGCTCCGGCGCGGGCTCCGCCACCTGCCCCAAACGTCGCCCGGCCAACCCCGGCCCGCGGCACGTGCTCCGTCCCGCGACGGAAAGCGGCAATCCACGCAGGTGGATTTCGTGTGTTTGTTGCGGCGAATTCATTCGCTCTGTCGGCAGGCGGCTGCTCATCTGGACCGGATGGGAGCCGGCTGCTCACCTGAGTCGGATGCCCGGCTCCTCCGTCCCCCATCACCTCCCCGGCAGCCGCGCCTGGCCCGTGCGCGGGTCGTACAGGCTGCCGGCGGGGAGCAGCAGCATGCGGATCCCCGTCCCGCCCAGCACCGCCGCATCGGACGGCGTGACCTGCGCCTGCCGCGCATCCATCACCAGCACGCTGCTGGCGCCGATGATCTCCCACCACCCGTCCGGCCGAACGACGACGGCGGTGGATTCGTCGATCCCCACGCCCAGCATGGACGGCCGCTCCAGCACCACGGACAGCAGGCGGTTCTGCCGCTCGCGGCGAAGAAAGTGCTGGTCCACGATGGTGCCGGGAAGGAAGCCCATCCCCCGCACCACCTGGATGGTGCCGCGGGCCACGCGCGGATACTCGTCGCCGTGGTAGCCGATGGTGTCCTCGCCGGCCGCGACCTGGTTGCCGGTGAGCATGCTGTCCGACATGATCGCCGCCCCCGCCGACGTCCCCCCGATCACCGCGCCGTCCCGGTAGCGCCGGTGGATGGCATCCAGCACGGGCGTACCCAGCAGCGCATCGGTGAGCCGCGACTGGTCGCCGCCGTTGAACCACACGCCCGTCACCCCCTCCAGCATCCGCACGGCCGAGTCGCCCATGGCCTGCGCGCGGGTCAGGTTCAGCACCACGGCCTGCGCGCCCAGCCCGCGGAACTGCTCCGCCTTTTCGCGCCCGCCCTCCTCCGCCGCCTCGCTCGCCATCGGCACCACGGCGATGCGCGCGCGCCCCGGCCCGCCCGCCAGCTCCACGAAGCGCGACACCAGCGCCGGCGGCTGCGATCCCCCACCCACGATCAGCAGGTGCCCGCGCGTCCCGTCCGGCACGGGCCCCGTGGACGGCGCGGCGGACGAGCAGGCTGCAGCGAACAGCACGACGGCGGCGGGGAGGATGCGGCGCATCGATTCCGTGGCGTAGGATGGATGTTTCTGCGGTCGGGGAGTGCCCCAGCGTACGCGCCATCCATCTGCCGCGTCAAGCCGGGCACGCCGATTCGATCCGCGCCGCGGGGCCATGACGTCGAGGGACGGGAGCCGCAAAGATGAAGGGAGGATGAAATGCGCCGGAGACGGGCGGCGGGCCGGCAACCATCCTGGCGTCCCCCCGGGTCTACCCTGTGCAATCACCACCTTCACACTTTGCACCGGACGCATCCATGCGCACCACGCTCGTTTCCGTCGTCTGTGCCGCCCTGCTGGCGGGGAGCCCCGTACACGCCCAGTCCGCGGCGCGGGACACCATTCCGCAGGCGGAGCTGGTCCGCCGCCTGTCCAGCGCGCTCGACAGCCTGTCCTCCGCCGGCTCGTTCTCCGGCGTGGTGGTGCTGGCGCGCAACGGCGCACCCGTTCTGGAGCGCGCGTACGGCATGGCGGACCGCGAGGCGGGCCGCGCCAACGCCGTGGACACCCGCTTCAACCTGGGCTCCATCAACAAGGTCTTCACCGCGACGGCCATTCGGCAGCTCGCCGCGCAGGGCCAGGTGAACCTGGACTCCACCCTCGCCGCCTACCTGCCGGACTATCCCAACCAGGAGGTGGCGCGCCGCGTGACCCTGCGCCAGCTGATGGAGCACCGGGCGGGGATGGGCGGCAACGTCTTCGGCATCCCCGCGAGCGGAAGCCGGATGACCCTGCGCCACAACCGCGACTTTCTCCCGCTGTTCGCGGGCGAGGCGCTGCAGTTCGAGCCGGGGTCGGCCAACCGGTACTGCAACGTGTGCTACGTGGTGCTGGGGTCGGTGGTGGAGCGCGTTTCGGGGCAGGACTACTACGACTACATCCGGCAGAACGTTTACCGGCCGGCGGGGATGTCCAGCACCGGCCACTACGCGCTGGACTCGCTGCCGGCGAACACGGCCGTCGGCTATACGATGGGGGAGGACCGGGCCGGCCCCCTGCGCCGCAACGACGACCTGCTCCCCGGCCGCGGGAGCTCGGCCGGCGGCGGCTACTCCACCGCGCACGACCTGCTGCGCTTTGTGGCGGCGCTGCGCGGGGGGCGCATTCCGGGAGGGCCGCCCGCGGGCCTCGGGGTAGCCGGCGGCAGTCCGGGCGTGAACGCCACGCTGGAGGGCGGTCTTCCCGGCGGATACGACCTGGTGGTGCTCGCCAACCTTGACCCGCGCGCCGCCGGCCGCGTCGGCGAGCTGCTGCGCGGGTGGATGGGGATTGCGGAGGACTAGTGCGAAGGTGCGAAAGCTGAATTGAACCAGGTAGCGGGGTTTGGCGTGCTGGGCGGTTGAAGCCGCCGCTACAACCGCGGAAAGCCTTGCAAAGTGCGCAAGGCTTCAACGGCTTACCTGCGATGCTTGGGCGCGCACCTCGACCTGGTTTCGCGATGGGGCTGCCAATCCACGCAGGTGGATTTCGTGTGTTTGCTGCGGCGAATTCATATCGCGTTCGCCGTCAGATGCTGGCGACGATCCGCAGCTGCAGGGTGGTGTCCGCGTTCTCGCTCCAGTCGGCGTACGCCTCCAGCTGGGCGGAGAAGGCGGTCTTGTACGAGAAGTCGACGGGCTCGTTCACGCCGATGTTCTGGCCCTCGAACACGACCTTGCGCGCGACCAGGTCCACGACGGTGAGGTTCCACGTCCCCCGGGCCGGCGCGCAGACGATGCCCGTGCCGGTGATCGTCACCTTGAACGTCGTCTTCTTCGGCATGACGTACGTCCCCTGCCCGTTGACGATGGGGATGCTGAGAGTCTGGTCGATGGGACGGTCTCCGCGTTTTTGTCGCCGGCCGTGCGCCCGGCGAGAGTCGTTGTCGATCGATGGATGTGATGCCTGCAATCGCAAAGCAAGCGCCGGGCCGGGCGGGGGATGGAGGAAATCTTCATCTCGTGAGGCAGGCTTCCGGTACGGGCGAGAGCCCCCTCCCCCCGGCCCCCTCCCCCGCTCCGCGGGCGGGAGGGGGAGAACTGCATTCCAGCGAAAACCTGACTCCGTGCACGGGCTGGGGTGTATACCCTCCCACGCAGTTTGTGGGAGAGGGTGGCGAGGAACGAGCCGGGTGAGGGCCCCC
>DASQZE010000143.1:0-2509 GCA_035638875.1 Longimicrobium sp. | reverse complement strand
GAAGTTGTAGCGGCGAATTCATTCGCTCGGCCGGGACTTCGTCATCCTGCACGGCTCGCTCACCGCTCAAGCCTTTACCATCCTCAGACTCTGCTACTTCTGCCTCCGCCTCACCTCTGCCACCTGCTGCCCCTGCCTCACCTCAAGCCCCCGCCCGCTCCTCCACCTCCCACGCAATCCGCTCGAAGCGGCTGCCTGTGAACCGCTCGCGCAGCAGGCGCAGGGCGGATTTTCGCGCATCATCCGGCGTATCCGCCTCCACGGGCACGGCCGTGCGCACACGGTAGCGCACGCGGAACTCCTCCACGATGCGCGACTGCTCGTCCGTGCGCGCCACGTCCAGAACGTCCACGGCGGCGTCCGGCCACAGCCCGCGGAGCTCCTTTTCCACCTGGTGCTCCGCGTCCGCCAGCCCGTACGCCGCCAGCTCCACCCGCCCCGCGCCGCGCACCGCGATCGTGTGCCGCACCGCCGTCATCAGCGCGGGGAGCCCAGGCGGATGGTGTCCCGCGGGGCACCCGGGCGCGGGATGGCCAGCGTGTCCTGCGGCGCGTCCGGCCCCGGCACCGACGGCGTGCCGATGTCCGTGGGCCCGGGCACCTGCTGGATCGGCGGCGGCGGCGTGCGCAGCCGCTGCAGCAGGGTCAGGGCCTCCTGCCGGTCCTTCTGGCTCTGCGTGAGCTCGATGAAGTCCTCCAGGGCCCGGATGGCGCTCGTCGTGTCGCCCAGGGCCAGGCGCGCGTCCGCTAGGTGGCTGTACAGCAGGTCGTAGCGCCGGTCGATGCGGATGGTCTGCTCCAGGAGCGTGGCGGCGTCCTGATAGCGGCCCACGCTGATGAGCGTCGTCGCCAGGTTGTCGCGGTACTCCGGGTTGCGCTGCTCCACTCCCACTGCCCGCTCGAAGTACGCCAGCGCCGAATCGTACCGCTTGGCCTCGAAGTGCCGCAGCCCCTCTTCGTTCAGCACCACGGCGTCCAGCGCATCCGTGCTGTCGGCGCCCGCGCTGTCCACCCGCGTCGTGTCCGCCGCGACGGGGCCCGTGCCGCGGCGCTTGTCCATCGCCTCCATGGCGGCCCATCCGCCCAGGGCAAGGAGGGCCAGCAGCAGCACCCACACGTATGCCGGCACCCCTCGCCGCCCCTCCTCCTCCACCACGCGGCGGCGGGGCGGCGGCATCACCGGGTGCGCCGCGCGCTCCGGCGGAGGCACGGGCCGGCCGGACGACGGCGACGCCAGCATCGTGCGGTCGTCGTCCGCCGGGGCCCCGTATCCACCCGCCCCCGCGTGTCCGACCGGGCCCGCGGCCATGGTGCGGTCGTCGTCATCGTCCGCCATGGAGAGCACCCCGGCAGACATCGCCCCGGGGACCACGCCCGCCAGCGGCGTGTCGGCAAGGCGGCGCAGGGGCGACGAAAGCGCATCCGCCATCGTCCCCGCCGTCTCGAAGCGCTGCCCCGGATCGGGGGAGAGCGCGCGGCGGATGACGGCTTCCACCTCCTCCGGCACCTGCGGGTTGCGGGCGCGCAGCGAGGGGATGGGCACCTGCATCCCGGCGGACATGCGGTTGCGGTCGTTCTCCGTGAACGGCCGCGTGCCCGTGAGCAGCTGAAAGCCCAGCGCGCCCAGCGAAAAGACGTCCGACGCCGGCGTGAGCCGCGCGTCGCCCACCAGCTGCTCCGGCGACGCGTACCCGGGCGAGAGCGGCGCGCGGCCGTCCTGCGTAAGGCCGGCGGAGGCCGTGTCCTCCTCCGTCATGGCCTTGGCGATGCCGAAGTCCAGCACGCGCACCTGCATCTCGTCTTCCGGATTGTGCTGGATCAGGAAGACGTTGCCCGGCTTTACGTCGCGGTGGATGAGCCCCGCGCGGTGCCCCACCGCCACGCCACGCGCCGCGTGCTGCAGGATGCGCAGGGCCTCGGCCATGGGCGGGGGGCCGGAGCGCTGCAGGCGGGTGGCCAGGTCCTCGCCCCGCAGCAGCTCCATGACGATGTAGTCCAGCCCCAGCTCGTCGTCCGTGCCGTAGTCGTAGACGGGGACCACGTTGGGGTGGTGGGGCAGCCGCGCGGCGGATGCGGCCTCGTGGCGAAAGCGTGCCCGCAGCCGCTCGCGCACCTCGGGGTCGTTGCCGGCCGAGGCGGTGATCACCTTTACGGCCACGTCGCGTCCCAGACGCGCGTCCGTGGCGCGGTACACGGCTCCCATGCCGCCGCGGCCGATCACGTCCTCGATGCGGTAGCGGCCCGCCAGCTCCCGTCCCTTCAGCAGCGATTCCAGTCCCGCCATCAGATCCCAGTCGTCCGAGTCATATTCTTCATCATCGAGTGCAGTCGTCGTCGTTGGTTACGGCTGGACTGCAACTGCAAGTGCGTGGTTTGGGCGTGTCCCCCGCAAGCGGGGGCCGGGCTGCGCGCGCCGTAAGCAACGATACATCTGTTGCTAACGGCGCCAAGCCCCCTCCACGTCAGGGCAACGATACTGCTGTTGCCCCGCCGCTCCGGGGTCTCGGCCC
>DASQZE010000142.1:0-8219 GCA_035638875.1 Longimicrobium sp. | reverse complement strand
ACCATCGCCACGGCACCCTCCGTGGCGATGGTGAACGTGCCGTACGAGAAGCTGCGGCCGGGGCCGGTCGGCGCGGTGTTCCGCGTGGATCCCGTGGATGCGGAGACCGGCGAGGCGTGGCGCGCGGTGAACCTGGACGATCCCGCCGTGATGATCACCTCCGGCCGGACGCCATCGCCCGCGGACCCCCGCTTTCACCAGCAGATGGTGTACGCCGTCGCGTCGCTGACCTACGCCGAGTTCCGCACGGCGCTGGGGCGGCAGGTGGGTTGGGGCTTTTCGCGCGACGGCGACGGCAGGGTGGTCGCGGAGGATGCCGAGGGCTTCGGCGATGACGCGGGCGCGGACGCGCCGGCGGATGACGACGGGGCAGGGACGGGCGAGGCGGAGGAGCCCGCGTTGAAGGAAGGCGACCGGCTGGTGCTTCGGCCGCACGGCGGCGAGCTGCGCAACGCGTGGTACGACCGCAGCCGGGGCGAGATCCGCTTCGGCTACTACCGCGCGGAGGAGGAGGTCACGGGGCGCAACGTCCCCCGCGGCTTCGTGTTCACCTGCCTGTCGCACGACATCGTGGTGCACGAGGTCACGCATGCCCTGCTGGACGGCCTGCGGGCGCACTTCCTGGTCCCCACGCGGCCGGACGTCGCGGGCTTTCACGAGGGCTTCGCGGACCTCGTGGCCATCTTTCAGCACTTTAGCTACCCGGAGCTGGTGCGCGCGGCCGTGCGCCATTCACGCGGCGCGCTCACGCAGTCGCAGCTGATCATGGGCCTGGCGCGCCAGTTCGGCCACACGACGGGCTCCGCGCAGCCCCTGCGCACGGCCATCGACGTCACGCCCGAGGGCACGCTGGCGCCGCGCCGCTACCGCGCGGACGCGGAGGAGCACGAGATGGGCTCCGTGCTCGTGTCCGCCGTGTTCGACGCGTACCTCGCCGTCTACCGCCGCAAGACGGAGCGCTACGTGCGGCTGGCCACGGGCGGCACGGGCGTGCTGCCGGACGGCGAGCTGCCGGAGGAGCTGCAGTCCGTGCTGGCGGACGAGGCCAGCCAGCTCGCGAGCCAGTTCCTGGCCGCGTGCATCCGCGCCATCGACTACTGCCCGCCCGTGGACATCGCCCTCGGCGAGTTCCTGCGCGCCGTGCTCACGGCCGACTACGACCTGGTGCCGGACGATCCCTGGGGATACCGCGAGGCGTGGATCGATGCGTTCGGCCGGCACGGCATCTATCCCCCCGGCGTGCGCAGCCTGGCCGAGGACGAGCTGCGCTGGGACCCGCCGGAGGTGGGCCCGCTGCGCGCGGACCAGCTGAGCTTCAAGGCGCTGCGCTTCGAGGGCGATCCCGCGCGTCCGTCCGGGCCCGGCGAGCTGCTGCGTCAGGCGCGCGAGTTGGGCTCCCTGGTGATGGGGAACCTGCGGCAGTTCGGCTGCGCGGCGCCCGGCGACCCCGCGCTTGACGGGGACGAGGTGGACCGGCCGTGCGTGCAGTCCATCCGCTCCGCCCGCCGCGTGGGGCCGGATGGGCAGGTGGTGTTCGACCTGGTGGCCGAGGTGACGCAGCGGCGCGTGGTGCGCACGGCGGACGGCGGCGGGTTCGTGACCTACGGCGGGTCCACGGCGCTGCTGGGGCCGGACGGCGACGTGCGCTACGTGATCGCCAAGAACGTGGCCAGCGTGGGGCGGCTGAAGGAGCAGAAGCAGTTCCTGGCCGGCCCCGGCGCCGCGTTCTGGCGCCCCGGCCCCGACGGCCTGCTCCGCCCGCGCAACGACACCTTCTTCCGCATGCACGCCCGCCGCTTCGCCGATCCGGGCTGAGATGGGCCGCGGCAGTACGGAGAATCCCGCCCCGCTTGATCTCCTCAGGGGGTCTAAGAGTCTACGTGGAGATAGAGCACGCGATTGACTTCCTGAGGGAGCGCACGCCGGGAACCCTCAACGTGCACAAGACCTTGCGCGCGACCGAAGGATCTACTCCGCGCGGCTGAGGGGCAGGCCTCCTGGCGCGTTTGCCAGCCCTCGGTCATGCAGGCAAGATCCTTCAGTCGGCGCCAAGGACCTAGTGAAAACGTGGATTCCGGCGGCGCCTCCCTCAGGGACGAAGGATCTGCTTTCCCGTAAACGCCGCCGCCCAGTGCGCGGCGGCCGCCTTGCTGCACCTGCCGGCGACGTCCAGCCTCGCGCTGTGGAAGGCGGCGTTCGTGTGATTGCCACCGTGGTAATACCGAATCTCGCAATTGATTGTGCACCTGGATCTCAACTGCTGTCTCACACGGAGGCCACAGGGGCACGGGGAACAAACGGTTCGCTTCCTCCGTGTGAGGCCCTCGTCGAGGCAAACGTGCACGACCCATCGGGGATCCGGGTACCCTCCCGGATCGCACGATGGTTGTGCATACGAGGGGGTTACCCCTGCCTCACACGGGGGAGACGGAGATCACGAAGGGAAGAGGAGACTGGAACTGCTCCCCGTGACCCCTTTCGCCCTGTGTGAGAGCTTCTTTGAAGCATGAATGCACAATCAATCATGGAATAGGGTATAAGTTAAGAAGTCCTGTACGACCATTGTCATATCCGCTAGATTACGTACAGAAATAAAGGTGTTTCGATACACAGGGAGGGGTCGATGTCAGAAGCGGCAAACCGCAAGCGCAGGGGTCGGCCAGTCAGTACCCGTGCAGCCATGCGGCGAAAGAACCTGAACGTAGATCAGGAAAAGCTGGACCGGCTGATCACGTTGTTGGGCGCGGGCACAGAAACCGATGTCGTGGATCAGGCACTGGACCTCCTGCTCTTTCAAGAGGAGGCGCTCGCCGGACTGCGAACGCTCTCGGGACGCGGACACGAGATCGAGAACCTCTACGACGAGCATCTCGATCTGTGACCCGGTACGTGCTCGACACCAACATCTACATCCGTGCATTGCGGAACCCGGATGCTGAGAGGGCGCTCCATCGCTTCGCACAGCGGCATGTGACGGCCACACACCTGAGTTCAGTCGTTTTCCACGAACTGCTTCTCGGTGCCACGGGTCCCAAGATGGCGAAAGATCTGGCGGAGGGACTGGCCGCCCCTTTTACCCGTACCAAACGGATGGTCGTCCCCTCTCATCGGGCGTGGGAGCAGGCGGCCGAAACCATTGCGCAGTTGGGATGGCACGATGGACTGAACCGAAGCACTCTGCCTCGCGGATTCGTGAACGACGTCCTCATCGCAGCGTCGTGCCGGGAAAACGGGCTGACGCTCGTCACCGAAAACGTGTGGGATTTCAGCCGCATCCAGAAGCGGATCCAGTTCGATTACGTGGCCCCTTGGCCTGAGCTGGAGGAATAGCTGGACGGGCGGTTGCTGACCTTGACCTCCGCTTCCAATCCGTGCGGTGGGTCCGCCTGCATTCTCCATGAGCGTCCGTCTCTGCCAGCAGGGACGGACGCTTTCGTTCAAATGCGTTCGCCAGGCTCCACCGCCCAAGCCTTAGTGCTGAGATACTACCTGTTTCGGCCTTTTAATTGCATCGCTCCACTGCCGACTTCTCGTTGCCGCGGATTGCCCCGCCCGGTGATCTGCTCCGGTAGCGCCCGGTTTCAGGCCGCTGGCGTTGATCTGCAGTCCACGTAGATCGGCCAGTGCCGGGCGCCGGCAGACGATTGCCTTCGATGAGCGCGATGCCCTGTCCCCCCGCCGAGACCTGTTTCCGCCTTCACGTGCTCGCCCCGGCTTTCCGGGGCGATGCATATCCGCATTCAAACGGCCGCGCCCATTCCGGGTGCGGCCGTTTGCGTCGGTCCGCGCATCTGCGGCCGATCTCCCGCCCCACCCCTTGGAGGATGCCATGAACCAGAAGCTCAAGCTGGACCTGGAAGACCTGACCGTCGACTCGTTCGATACGATGCGGCCCGCGCCCAAGGCCGGCACCGTCTTCGGCGAGCAGTGCACCTGCTACACCAACTGCACGTGTCCGGGATGCCCCACCTGCTATGCATCGTGTAACGGCACCTGCGGCGGAACGTGCGAGGCCAGCTGCAACGGCACTTGCGCGGGCGGCACCTGCGACGCGAGCTGCAACGGCACCTGCGGCGGGTCGTGCTACCAGACGGACTGTGGCTGCTATCCGACGGACGTGCAGTTCAGCGGCTGCACCCCGTACGCCTGCCCCTGACGCACGCGGGCCGGGCTGCCCATAAAGGGCATCCCGGCCCGTTTCCCACTTCCGGCCCCACAATTCCAGGTACAGGCACGCATGCAGGAGATCAACTCACGCGCTCAATTTCGGCCCTTTACTTGCATCAATCCAAATCCGACATCTCATGGTGGAGCGGATCGACGATCGGGTGATCCGCCTTGGGATCTCTCGTCCTGATGCCGCCGGCCCTGATCTGCCGCCGGGGTAGATCGTCCGGTGCGTGAGTGCCCCCACACGACTATCGGTGATGCTCGCGATGCTCTATCCAGTCGCTGCGTCCTGTTGCTGCCTTCACGTTCTCGCCCGTGACGAGAGCGATGCACGCACTCTTACGAACGGCCGCGCCCCTTCCGGGCGCGGCCGTTTTCGTTGTCCGGCCGATCCGCGGCCGGCATCCCACCCCACCCGGAGGGCACCATGAACCGAAAGCTCAAGCTGAGCCTGGACGAGCTCACCATCGACTCGTTCGACACGACGAGGCCCGCGGCCAAGAACGGCACCGTGTTCGGCGAGCAGTGCACGTGCTACACGCAGTGCACCTGTCCGGGCTGCCCCACCTGCTACGCAAGCTGTAACGGCACCTGCGCCGGCACCTGTGCGAACACCTGCGCCAACACGTGCGACGACGCCACGTGCGGCTGCGGGACTGGCTATACGTGCGACCAAACCGCCTGCGGCTGCTACCCGGAAACGTCGTGCTTCAACACCGGCTGCGGCAATCAGGAGTGCTGCATCTGACCCGCGCCTGAGCCGATTGCGCCGGTCCCGCGTGGGTGGGGCCGGCGATCCCCCGCAGAATCCCGGAGGACGTCATGCAGACCAAGCTCAAGCTGAACCTGGAAGACCTGACCGTCGACTCGTTCGATACGACGCGGCCTGCGAACAAGCAGGGCACGGTGTTCGGCGAGCAGTGCACGTGCTACACGCAGTGCACGTGTCCCGGCTGCCCCACCTGCGATGCGTCGTGCAACGGCACCTGTGGGGGCACGTGTGCCAACACCTGCGATGACAACACGTGCGTCAACTGCAGCGACGACACCGAATTGTGTTCTCCATTCACCTACGGCGCCGAATGCCCGAGCCGCACGTGCAACGTTTGCAATACCTTCCTGGACACGAGTTGCTGCTGACCCGCTCGTGACGGTCCCGCGTGGGTGGGGCCGGCGATCCCCCGCAGAATCCCGGAGGACGTCATGCAGACCAAGCTCAAGCTGAACCTGGAAGACCTGACCGTGGACTCGTTTGACACGACTCGTCCAGCGACGAAAGCCGGCACTGTGTTCGGCGAGCAGTGCACGTGCTACACGAACTGCACGTGTCCCGGCTGCCCCACCTGCGATGCGTCGTGCAACGGCACCTGCGCGGCCTCATGCAATGGAACCTGTCAAGGCGATACCTGTGCGGGGACGTGCAACAGCGGCGTGGAAAGCTGCTACTACGACTGTGCTTCCGCCGCGAACACTCACTGCACCCCGTACGCCTGCAACTGAAGCACACGGGCCGGGCGCCGATGCTCAGTGTCTAGCCCGTCCTCCACTTCCATGTCCGCACCCAGAATCGGAGGATCCATGAAGCTCAAGCTCGATCTGGATGACCTGACCGTCGACTCGTTCGATACGACGCGCCCGGCGCAGAAGCAGGGCACCGTGTTCGGCGAGCAGTGCACGTGCTACACGCAGTGCACGTGTCCGGGCTACTCCACCTGCGACGAGTCGTGCGACGGCACCTGCGCGGCAAGTTGCAACACCACATGCAACGCCAAATGCAACCCGACAAGCTACTGGGCGTGCTACTCGGACAACTGCACGGTCCAGGAGCCCGGCTGCAGGTAGTCGTGGGCATCTGACGCGACCTCGGCCCCACACGCCGCGGGACGGCATACATCATCCACCATCGGAGGACGCCATGCAGACCAAGCTCAAGCTGCACCTGGAGGACCTGACCGTTGACTCGTTCGATACGACGCGCCCATCGCAGAAGCAGGGCACCGTCTTCGGCGAGCAGTGCACGTGCTACACCAACTGCACGTGTCCGGGCTGCCCCACCTGCTATGCATCGTGCAACGGCACCTGCGGCGGGACGTGCGAGGCCAGTTGCAACGGCACCTGCTACGAGGCCACATGCGAAAATACCTGCGGCGACGGCTGCCAGTTCAGCCTCTACTGCGACACCAACCAGCCCTGCCCTACGAACGCGTACTCCAACTGCGCGGGTCAGCCCTGCTGGTGATTCCATGAGGGTACTCGTGCAACTACACCGACTGTGACTGCCTCCCGCCCACGTGCCAGCAGACCAACTGCGGCATGGACGCGTGCTGCGGGATCACCGGCGGCGGTGGCTGCTGAAGGTGAGGGATTACCGGTTCGCGTCTTCCGCGTGCGCGGCCGGCGTTGCACTTCACCCCTGGAGGATGCCATGCGGACCAAGCTCACGCTGAACCTGGAAGACCTGACCGTCGATTCGTTCGATACGACGCGCCCCGCCGCCAGGCAGGGCACCGTGTTCGGCGAACAGTGCACGTGCTACACGAACTGCACCTGCGCGGGCGCCGAATGCGATCGGTGTGTGGGCGACACCTGCCCGAACAGCTGCGTCGGCAGCTGCCCTTGCGGCACCTACCCCTCGGAATGCAACTGGTTGGCAACGTGCCTAGAGACGGAGTGCAGCGGCTCGCCCTGCTGCCGCTGACGTAGCGAGCGCGCGGCGGGCACCGGATCCCGGGCCCGCGGCGCACGTGCTCCCAATGGCGGGCCACCGGGGCCCTGCCGTTCGCCGTCGGGCCCGCGGCCGCGGGAAAGCATCCACCCCCACCCCTTGGGACATGTCATGAAGCTCAAGCTGAACCTAGAGCAGCTTACGGTCGACTCGTTCGATACGACGCGTCCCGCGCAGAAGCAGGGCACGGTATTCGGCGAGCAGTGCACCTGCTACACGAACTGTACGTGCCCCGGCTGTCCCACCTGCGACGCGTCGTGCAACGGCACCTGCGTCGGCGCCACTTGCCCGCAAACCTGCGGCTATACCTGTGACGACGAGACGTGCTTGGGCTGCGGCACCACCTACGATTCATTCCGCCCCTGCACCACAGCGCTATACACGTACTGCGAGGGACAGATGTGCCTCTGACGCACGTAGGGCGGAGGCGCATTGTCGCACTTCCGCCCACACGCTGTCGTTTGCGGATGATGGAGGGCCCGCCCCCGCGGCTCGCGCATCAGCCCACCGCGTCGCCCGTCTCGCGCGCCAGCAGGGCGTGGAAGTGGTGGGTGCCCACCTCGCGGCGCGGTGAGTAGCGGCCGCGCTGGTACAGGCGCGAGCGCACGCCCTTCTGCACGGCCTCCACCACCTCCTCGTCCTCCATCTCCACCCGGTGCAGGTCCGCCCCCGCGCCCGTCGCGCGCCGCGTCTCATCCCACACGTACGACAGGAACGAGACGCGCGTGCGGTCCTGCGCCAGCGGCTGCACCAGGTTCACCGACAATCCCCACGGATAGAAGTTCAGCATCAGGTTGGGGAACAGCCACCAGTAGTACGCGGCCACCAGCGTCCCCTCGTCCGGGTGCCCGGGCGGAAGGTCGAACGCCTCGTCGCGGTTCTTCGTCGTCCCCAGCTGCAGGTTGCACCAATCGAATGTCTCCGTGCGATACGTGGCGTAGTCCAGCGTGTCCGCCAGCGACACGTGGATGAACGGGATGTGGAACTCCTCCAGGTAGTTGTCCACGTACAGCGCCCAGTTGGCGCGGATCAGGTAGTCGCGCGATGTGCCCGGATCGAACGTGAACTCGTCCAGGGGAAGAAAGCCGCACCGCTCGCGCACGGGCCCCATCCACGCATCGAATCCGCACGCCGGGTCGATGCCCGTGAACGCCAGCGGGCCCCAGCGCTCCAGCGGCAGCACGGGGAGGTTGTCCGACGCGGATGGAAACCCCTCCACGCCGTCGAACTCCGGCATGTGCGTCATCGTCCCGTCCAGCGCGAACCGCCGGCCGTGGTAGCGGCAGCGCAGGTGCCGGGCGTGCGTCTCGCCCTCGCAGACCAC
>DASQZE010000141.1:0-1797 GCA_035638875.1 Longimicrobium sp. | reverse complement strand
GAAGGATGCATCAGGCCCCTGGTAGATCGGGTGCTCTCGGCGAGGGGGACGGGATCCGCGTTTTGGGGGAAAGGCAAAATCGTGGCTGTGGAGACGGATGCCTGCCGTGGCACATCATCCACCTGATCGCGATCGGTAAGGCCTGCCTTCACCGGGACGCCGTGCATCGGAGGTCGAGACGGGACCCGCTGCCCTGGCACGAGACCGGCGTGAGCGGCGGAGATGGGAAAGAAACTCGTAAAGATCGCTACCAAGCTGGGGGTGGACCGCATCCAGCGGCACATCTTCCTGTGCGCGGACCCCACCAAGGCCAAGTGCTGCGACCGCCAGGAAAGCCTGGAATCGTGGGATTACCTCAAGGGACGCCTCAAGGTGCTGGGGCTTGCCGGCAAGGGAGGTGTCTTCCGCACCAGGGCCAACTGCCTGCAGCTCTGCGAGCGCGGGCCCGTGGCCGTCGTGTACCCGGAAGGCACCTGGTACCACTCGTGTACGCCGGAGGTGCTGGAGCGCATCATCCAGGAGCACTTGGTGGAGGGGCGCGTCGTAAAGGACAACCTCATCCTCCAGCATCCGCTCCCCGCGCCCGTGCCGTACGAGCGCGACGGGGACGCGCGCGACGCCGACGACGGCTGATCCGGCTGCCCCAGACGCACGCCGCTTCGCATCGCTCCACCGCCGTCCGGGGCACGCTCCTCGCTGCACGCACCGCGTCGATCTCGCCCCATCCTCCAGCCTTCCACGCGGGACTTCGGTGGATGGGGGATGCGGCGCATGGCGGATTCCCGTATCCTGCTACAGACGTTCGACAAACCGCGACCTGGAGCCGCCCTGATGCGCACGCACGTTCGCCTGTTCGCCCTGCTGTTGCTGCCCGCCGCCTTCGCCTGCAGCTCTTCCGGCGGGGCGGTGGATGACGGCCCCGGCAGTTCCGCCGCGGCCGCGGCGCTGACCGGCATCCCGGCCAGTGCGTCGGACGTGGACGCCCGGCTGGCCGCATCGCCGCGGCACGGCGAGTGGGCCATGGTCAGCGCGGGGGGCGCGGACAGCGTGCGCGCGTGGGTCGTCTACCCGGAGCGGAGCGACAAGGCACCCGTCGTCATCGTGGTGCACGAGATCTTCGGCGTGAGCAACTGGGTGCGCGGCGTGGCCGACCAGCTGGCGGCGGACGGGTTCATCGCCATCGCCCCCGACTTTCTCACGGGGATGAACGTGCCCAACGGCCCCAACGGCCAGCCCCTCGCCGACAGCGCTACCGCCGCCGTCCGCCGGCTGAACCCGGCGGACGTGCAGCGCCGCATCGACGCCGTGGCGCGCTACGGCATGGCGCTGCCGGCCGCGCTGCCCAGGTACGGCATAGTGGGCTACTGCTGGGGCGGCACGGTCTCGTTCAACCACGCGGCGCACTCGCCCACGCTGGGCGCGTCCGTGGTCTACTACGGCTCCTCACCCGCGTCGGACCGGCTGCAGACGGTGCGGGCGCCGGTGCTGGGTCTGTACGGCGCCAACGACGCGCGCGTGAACGCCACGATTCCCGCGGCCGACAGCACCATGCGCGCGCTGGGCAAGGTGTTCGAGCACGAGATCTTTGAAGGTGCAGGACATGGATTCCTTCGCCAGCAGGAAGGACAGGAGGGCGCCAACGCGACAGCCGCCCGCGCCGCCTGGCCCGCCACCATCGCTTTCTTCCGCCAGCACCTGGGCGACTGAGACGGTTGGCTGGGCACGTGGGCGCGGAGACATTGGCAGAGGGGATCTGAAGGGCGCGAAGTCCGCCTGCTCGGACTGCCATAAGCCCTG
>DASQZE010000140.1:0-5850 GCA_035638875.1 Longimicrobium sp. | reverse complement strand
CGAGGTCGCGTCGGCTGTTCGGGACGCGGGCTTCCGGCGCGTGCTCATCGACCTGCAGGGCTACCGCCGCGGCGCGCTGAACGAGGGGCTGGCCGGCGGGCAGCTGGTGCAGCTGGGAGCGTGGGGGTGACGGACGCGCGCATCCATGCGGCGGAGCGGGTGCTGGCCGCGCACGGGCTGTACGGCGCCGAGGTGTCGGTAGAGGGCCACGAGCGCGAGATCGCGGCCCTGCGCGTGCCGGACGGCGCGTGGGAGCGGATGATGGGTGACGATGGCGCCGCCATCGCGGCGGAGGTCAAGGCGCTGGGGTTCCGCTACGTGGCGCTGGACCTGGCCGTGGAAGACGAGCCCGTCCCCGCGCCGGACTGAGCGGATGACGGACGACGTCGTCTACCTGGACTATGCGGCGACGTCGGCCATCCGCCCCGATTCCGTCACCGAGGCCGTCGTCCGCTACCTGCGCGACGTGGGCGCAACGCCCGGCCGCGCAGGGCACCGGCGCGCGGTGGACGCGGGGCGCATCGTATTCCGCTGCCGGCGCGCGCTGGCGGCGCTCTTCAACGCGCCCGGCGATCCCGGGCGCGTGACGTTTCACCTCAACGCCACGCACGCCCTGAACGCCGCACTCTTCGGGCTGCTGGCGCCGGGGGACCGCGTGGTGCGAACGGCGTACGACCACAACGCCGTCCGCCGTCCCGTGCAGGCGCTGGCCGCGCGCGGCGTTGCGGAGGTCGTGCTCGGCGGCAATCCCGCGGGCACGGTGGACCTGGACGAGGCGGAGCAGGCGCTGCGGGGCGCCCGCGTGCTCGTCATCCCGCACGCCAACAACGTGCTGGGGATGGCGCTGCCCGTGCGCGAGCTGGCGGAGCTCGCGCACGCGGCCGGCGCCGTGGTGCTAGTGGATGCGGCCCAGTCCGCCGGCCATCTTCCGGTCGACGTGGAGCGGATGGGGATCGACCTGCTCGCGTTCACGGGCCACAAGGGGCTGCTCGGACCGCAGGGCACGGGTGGATTGTGGATCCGCGAGGGGATCGAGATCCCGCCCGTGCTCTTCGGCGGGACGGGGGGCGATTCGGATTCGCCGGACATGCCCGCGCTGCTCCCCGACCGGCTGGAGGCGGGCTCGCAGAACGGGCCCGGCATCGCGGGCCTGCTGGCGGGCGTGAACTGGGTGCTGGACCGCCAGGTGTCCGACATCAACTTCGAGGAGATGCGCGTCAAAGGCCGCCTGTGGCGCGGGTTGCGGCCCATCCCCGGCGTGCGGATCCGCTCCGTGGCCGACGATTACGACCAGCCGACGGGCGTCGGGATCGTGACGATCACCGTAGACGGGGTGGATTCCGCGGTGGTGGCGCGGCGGCTGGACACGGAGTTCGGCGTGCTGGTGCGCGCGGGGCTGCACTGCGCGCCGGAGTCGCACGACCTCCTGGGGACGGGACGGACGGGCGCCGTGCGCTTCTCCGCCGGATGGGCGACGACGGCGGAGGACATCGACCGCGCCGTGGCCGCCGTTGCGCACGTGGCGGAAACAAAAGGCAGCCCGCGCGGGTAGCCTCACCCGCGACCGTCCACCCGGCGGGACACGGCGGTCGCGGCGGATGCGCGGATGCGGATGGCTGGATTCCCGCGACGCGCCCGGCACTCGCCTCGCGACGGACCCGTCGGCGCAGGCCGGCATCACGTTTTCGGTGCCGCGATTTCAATCGCCGGGGACGGGACGCGGCCGCGGAGCCAGGACCCGTCGCGGTCAGGATCGATCCGGTTCGGCAGGATCGATCGCGGCTTGCAGAGGATCGGCTGCGAGAGCTGAGGTCGAGCACGGGACGGCAGATCCTTCGGTCGGCGCCCGAGATCCAGGCAGGGCGGGGGATCGGCGGCGCCTCCCCCAGGAAGTCAATCGATTTCGCGGCAACGGTACGCTGCCGAGGATTCAGGATATCAACCGGAGCAGGGAGCTACGATGGCGCGCGGAGTGGGAGGCAAGCTGGTACTGCTGGTCGTGCTGCTGGTGATCGGGGGCGGGCTGTGGTTCTTTCGCAGTCTCATCCCGGGGCCGTGGCAGCGTCCGGATCCCGTCATCACCGAGGTCTCCGAAGCCGGCGCCGTTGCGGCCGATGCCAAGCTGAAGCGCCTGCGGGAAGACGGCGAGACGGTGCGGATGAACGGCGCCGAGTTCACCAGCTACATGCGCTACCGCATGGCACCGCGCTTTTCCGCCGACATCGAGCTGCCGACGGTGGCGTTCACGGGCGACCAGGTGCAGGTGGCCGGACGGCTGCCCAAGGACCGCATTCCCCCGGCGCAGCTTCGGCAGCTGGGCAGCGCGGCCAGCTTCATCCCCGACACGGCGACGGTGGTGGTGGGCGGCGGGCTGCGGATGCTGGCGCCGGGGCGCGCGGCGCTCAAGGTGACGTCCGTTTCCGCGGAGCGCTTTCCCATACCCCGCGACCGCTACCTGCCGGTCCTGGACCGAGTGGGCGGGATGGACGAGCCCGGACTGGAGCGCGACGAGGTCGCCTTTCAGCTGCCTCCGGGCGTGGGCTCCGCACGCGTGGAGAACGGCGAGCTGGTGCTGGCCCCGGCGGAGGGGCGGTAGGGCGGGAACGGCGAGGTACCGGTGGACGCTGGCGGGGCGGGGTCCCGTCCCCCGGCGACTGAAGTCGCTGCACCGAAAACGTGATGTCGGCCTTCGCCGACGGGTCCGGCACGGGCGAGTGCCGTGTGTTGCGCGGGGTTTCCTTCCGTCGTTGACGGGAGCCCTCTCCCCCGCCGGCCTTTTCGCTCGTTCCTCGCGACGGCCGGCGACCCCTCCCCCAACTTCGGGGGAGGGGTTGTGCGGGGCGGGCTACCGGCGCGATGGACGGGTTCTCTCCCCCTCCTGCCCACGAAGCGGGGGAGGGGGCCGGGGGGAGGGGGCCGGTTGCTGCCGGCGCGATCCATCCGCAGCGCGCAGATCTCTTCCCCCATCGGTTGCACGCAGTCGCAGTTCATCCCACGACGACACGCAAGGCACACCCCCATGGCACGCATTCTGGTCGTTGACGACGAGGAAGGCATCCGTCGCGTCCTGCACCAGCTGTTCGAATACGAGGACCACGAGGTGCGCTCGGCCGGCGGCGGCGCGGAAGCCATCTCCGTCTACCAGGAGTTCCACCCGGACGTCACCTTCCTGGACGTGAAGATGGCGCGGATGGACGGCCTGGAGGCGCTCACCAAGATCCGCGAGCACGATCCCAACGCCGTGGTGGTGATGATCAGCGGCCACGGCACCATCGACACGGCCGTGGAAGCCACCCGCCGCGGCGCGTACGACTTCCTGGAAAAGCCGCTGGACACCGACCGGCTGCTGCTCGTGCTGCGCAACGCGCTGCAGCAGCAGGGGCTGGCGCAGGAGAACGCGCGGCTGCGGGGCGAGATCGAGAGCCGGCACCAGATCGTGGGCCGCAGCTTTGCCCTGCGCCAGGTGCTGGACCGCGTGGAGAAGGTGGCGCCCACGGACGCCCGCGTGCTCGTCACGGGCGAGAACGGCACGGGCAAGGAGCTGGTGGCGCGCGCCATCCACCGCCTTTCGCCCCGCGCGGACAAGGCGTTCATCGAGCTCAACTGCGCGGCGATCCCTTCCGAGCTCATCGAGTCCGAGCTCTTTGGCCACATGAAGGGCTCGTTCACGGGCGCCCACGAGGACCGCGCGGGCAAGTTCGAGCTGTCGGACGGCGGCACGCTCTTCCTGGACGAGATCGGCGACATGTCGCTGCAGGCGCAGGCCAAGGTGCTGCGCGCCCTGCAGGAAGGCATCATCACGCGCGTGGGTGGCGCCAAGCCCATTTCGGTGGACGTGCGCGTGCTGGCGGCCACCAACAAGGACCTGGAAGAGGAAATCAAGGGCGGCCGGTTTCGCGAGGACCTGTACTACCGCTTGAACGTGATCCCGCTCCACGTTCCGCCCCTGCGCGAGCGGCGCGAGGACATCCCCATGCTGGTGCGGCACTTCGTGGAGGCCAACGCCCGCGAAGCCAACCTGCGCCCGCGCTCGTTCACGGACGATGCGCTGGACCGGCTGCAGCGGATGGACTGGCCCGGCAACGTGCGCGAGCTGCGCAACACGGTGGAGCGCCTGCTGATCCTGGCCGGCAGCACCACCGTGGCCGCGGACGACGTGGACCTGCTGGTGGGTGGCAAGATGAAGGGCGGCGGCCTGTCCGGCGACCTGCTGGGATGCACCACCTTCGCCGAGTTCAAGGAGGCCGCCGAACGCGCCTTCATCCTGCAGAAGCTGCGGGAGAACGACTGGAACGTGAGCGAAACGGCCCGCATCCTGGACATGCCCCGCTCCAATCTGTACAAGAAGATCGAGCGGTACGAGCTGGTGCGCGAAGGCTGACGGCGGTGGGCGACAAGTGGATGTGGTGGGGGATCATCACCGCGGTGTGGATGCTGGGGACGTTCGGGGGGGGATGGGTGCTGGCGTGGCTGTACAAGCGCCTGCACCCGTCGCTGGCGTTCTACAAGCTGTGGGCGCTGTGGTCCATGCTGCTGGGCGCCATCGTCGCGCTGGTCGTCGGCCTCGGACTCGTGCGGCTGTAGCTTTCCCTATCATTCGGACACAGGGCCATGACCAAAGTGCTCGCGTTCTTCGGGATGTCCATCGGCGGATGGATCGGCTGGGCTCTTGGTTCGCCGATGGGGATGTTCGCCGCGTTCATCCTCAGCATCGTCGGCACGGGCTTTGGCCTGTACGTGGGGCGGCGCGTCGTGAACGACTACTTCTAGAGTGTGTTTAAGATTCCACCCGGCCTTCAAACACTCGGCTTGATTTCCTGAGGGAGCGCACGCGGGCAACCTCAACGTGCACAAGTCTTTGCGCGTGACCGAAGGATCTACTCCGCGCAACCGGGGGGCGGGCCTCCCGCCGCATTGCCAGCCCTCGGTGATGCGGGCAAGATCCTTCGGTCGGCGCCATGGATCTAACCGGGAGAAGGGTTTCGGCGGCGCCTCCCTCAGGAAATCAAGCGCGGGAAGAGATTCGTAAACACGCTCTTAGGCCGCGGGGGCATACGGACCTGCACGTCGGCACGGCGTCGCGGAGGTACGAAGAGGAGCGGGGACGGCTGCGTCCCCGCTCCTCTTCATGTTCTTTACGGTTCCGGGATCCCGCGAGGAGCCGGGCCCCGCAACTTGCGCCGATTGGTACGGGAACGCTGCGTCGCGTCCACGAACGCGCGGATCTCCGCCGCGACCTGCTCCAGGTTGGAGTTGTGGACGTAGTGGTGGCCCTCGATGGTGACCACGCGGCCGGCAGGGACCTGCCGCCGGAAGCGGTCCGCCACGGAGCGGGCGTTGGGGTTGTGATGGACGTCGAGCCATGCCTGCGCGGCCTGCCGCTCGCCCGGGTCGGCGCCGGGTTCCAGCAGCCAGGGAAACCGCGTCCCCAGCGAACGATGGGTCTGGATGGCCAGCACGGGCGCCCGGAGCGCGGCGTAGTCCGGGGCGGTCGGGACCGCGTCCGCATCCAGCGCTTCCACCGCCTCGCGGTTGGGGCGGCCGTGGCGCAGGTCCGCCTCCAGCGCGGGTGTCCAGAACCCGTAGAAGTACCGCCGGAGCCACTCCACTCGCTGCGCCATGGAGGTGAACCCGCCCGCCGGGGAGGGCCGCGCGACGGGTGCCTCCGCCATCGCGAATTCGCCCGCCCAGTCCGGCAGCGCGTCCAGGTACACCAGCGATGCGGCGCGATCCGGGTGCAGCGTGGCCAGGCGGGTGATCTCCGCGCCCGCGAGCGAGTGTCCGACCAGGTGGGCGTGGGGGATGCCCAGCGCATCCAGGAAGGCGCGCAGGTCAGCCGTCGTCTGGGCG
>DASQZE010000139.1:0-12390 GCA_035638875.1 Longimicrobium sp. | reverse complement strand
CGGAGGAAGCGAACCGTTTGTTCCCCGTGCCCCCTGTGGCCTCCGTGTGAGACAGCAGTTGAGATCCAGGTGCACAATCAATTGCGAGATTCGGTATCATGGCCCTTGTTCCCTGCCCGGATTGCGGGCGTGACGTATCTACCCAGGCACCGCCGTGCATCCACTGCGGCCGGCCGCTCGCCGCCACGGCACCCGCCAGGCCCATGGCGGGATGGTGACCGCGATCGTGCTGGGCGCGGTGACGCTCGCGTGGACGCTGCGGTCCGCGCAGTGGATGCTGTACCTGTTCCGCAAACGAAGTATCCGTGACGGCGGGATGCCGTCGCGCGTCCAATGCGGTTGGTCGCGCGGCGGGGACGGGCGTATATTCGGCGCCCGGTTCCCCGACGACGTTCATTCCGGCACCTGCATAGCCGCATCCGTGAAGCTTCCCCGCCACGCCGCCATCCTGGAGCTGGTCCGAACCCGCCGCGTTCCGTCGCAGGAGTCGCTGCGCGAGCTGCTGGCCGAGCGCGGCATCGACGTGGCGCAGGCCACGCTCTCGCGCGACATCCGCACGCTGGGCCTGGTCAAGGCGCCCGACGGGCAGGGCGGCAGCGCGTACGCCATCCCCGCCGGCGGCGCGGACACGGCGCCCAACCTGCAGCGGCTGCTGCCGGCGCTGTACGTGGGCGCGGACGGCGTGGGCAACCTGCTGGTGCTCAAGACGCTGGTGGGTGGCGCGCAGCCCATCGCCGTGGCCATCGACGCGGAAGGATGGACGGAGATCGTGGGCACGCTGAGCGGCGACGACACCATCCTGATCGTGCTGCGCAAGCCGGAGCACCGCGACGAGATCGTGCAGCGCATCGAATCCATCGCGGACCGGCGGGAGTAGACGGGGCGGGACTCAGTCGCCGAAGCCGGCATCCGCCGGACGCCCCCACCCGTTCGTTCCTCGCGACCTCCCCCAAAACCCCAAAACCCCTGGGGGAGGTTGTTCATTTCATTCCCTGCCCGAGCTCCATTCCGGCGTGGCACTGTCCCGTGACGGACAGTCCGCGCAGGCGGACTTCGTGTGCTTGTTGCGGCGAATTCATTCCCTCTGCCGGTGTGTGCTCGATCCGGACACCCGCTCCCGGCCCCAGCGGCCCCCTACAGCGTCTGCGTGCCGACGCTCGCTTGCTGGGCGGTGGCGGGGTCGATCCGCGCGGCCTCGGCGCGGGCGGCGGCGTCCTCGCGGGAGCCGGGCTGCGGCAGGTCGATGAGGCGCGAGTAGCTGTTCTCGCGCAGATCCGCCAGGGCCGCCTCCACCTCGTCGAGCGACTCGCCCAGGGCCAGCAGCATGCGGCCACCCAGCTGCAGGCTGCCCTCCACCAGCTCCGGGATCACCCCCGTGGCCCCGGCAGCCGCCAGCGGGCCGCACTGCCCCGTGTCGCGGGCGCGCACCATGACGGGGATGTCGTCGTTCTCGGCGCGGATGGCGCGAAGGGCGCGCGCGGCGGCCGCGGGATCGTCCAGCGTCACGATCACGCCGGACGCGCGGCTCAGCCCGGCGGCACGCAGCACCTCGGCGCGGGTGCCGTCGCCGTAGAACACGGGCACGCCGCGCTCGCGCTCCGCCGACACGGTGTCGGGATCCAGGTCCAGCCCCAGGTAGTCCGTGCCGTGCGCCTCCATCAGCCGCACCACCGTCCGCCCCGCGCGGCCCAATCCCAGGATCAGCACGTGGCGGCGCAGGTCGTGGGCCTCGCGGTCCAACTGGTCCATGGGGTCTTCCACGGCCTTCTTCCGCAGCCGGTCCGCCGCCGTGCGTCCCAGGCGCAGCAGCACGGGCGTCACGGCGATGGAGAGCGCCACGATGAGCAGCGCGATGCCGCCCACTTCGCGCGACATGGCCCCGGCGCCGATGGCGAGGGTAAAGAGCACGAACGCGAACTCGCCCGCCTGCGCCAGCGCCAATCCCACGAACACCGCCGTCCCCGCCGGCTGCCCGAACGCCCGCGCCAGGCCGGCGATCACCACCGCCTTCACCACCACCAGCGCCAGCACGCCGCCCAGCACCACGGGCGCGTTGCTGGCCAGCAGCCGCACGTCGATCCCCATGCCGATGGTCATGAAGAACAGCGCCAGCAGCAGCCCGCGGAACGGCGCGATGTCGCCCTCCACCTGGTGCCGGTACTCCGTCTCGGAGATGAGCAGGCCGGCCAGGAACGCGCCCAGCGCCATGGACAGCCCCGCCAGCCCCGTAAGCCAGCTCACGCCCAGCGCGAGAAAGAGGGTGATGCCGGTGAACAGCTCGGGGGTGCGCGCGGCGGCCACCGTCCGCAGCACGGGACGGAGAAGAAGGCGGCCGGTGATGATGATGATCCCCATGGCGCCCAGCGCCCGGGCGCCGGCGATGCCCAGCGACGGCAGCAGCGACCCGCCCTCGCCCCCCAGCAGCGGCACGATGGTGAGCAGGGGGACGACGGCCAGGTCCTGCAGCAGGAGCACGGCGAGCGCCATCCGCCCGCCCCGCGAGTGCATGTCGCCGCTCTCTTCCAGCATCCGCAGCACGACGGCGGTGGATGACAGGGCCAGCCCGCCACCCAGCACGAAGGCGTCCGCCGCGCCCAGCCCCGCCGCGCGGCCCAGGCCGTAGAACGCCGCGCCCGTGATCACCACCTGCAGCGTGCCCATGCCGAAGACGTGGCGCCGCATGGACAGCAGCCGCTCCAGCGACAGCTCCAGGCCGATGGCAAAGAGCAGGAACACCACGCCGAACTCGGCCAGCGTCTCGATGACTTCCAGCTCGCCCACCCACCCCAGTGCGTGCGGGCCGATGAGCAGCCCCGCCAGCAGGTAGCCCAGCACGGGGGTGATGCGCAGACGCCGGAACAGCGGCACCACGATGATGGCCGCCGCCAGGATGATCAGCGTCGGCTGGAGCAGGTGAAGCTCGTGTTCCATGGAACGGATCGGCGGAGGGGGAGCCGAGGCTGTACGGAATCCAGGATAGGGTAAATGTACGCTACCGCACAAGCGCTTGTTCTTGGCCTTTCGCCGAGCGGAACCGCCGCAGGCAAACGCACCTGCAAGGGACGAGAGATCGTCGCGGCGCGACGGAGCCCTCTCCCCCGCCGGGACTTTCGCTCGTTCCTCGCGACGGCCGGCAACCCCTCCCCCAACTTCGGGGGAGGGGTGGGTCACGGGCGGAGTCCACGCGCGAGAACACGGTTCGTACACCGGCGAGGCGCCCCTCCCCCCGGCCCCCTCCCCGCTCGTTCCTCGCGGAGAGGGGGAGACAAGCCGTCCGTGCACGGAGTTCTCCCCCTCTCCCGCACTCGACGGGGCCGGATGGGTGCACCGGGGTGGCAGTGCGGGAGAGGGGGCCGGGGGGTGAGGGCCCCGCCGGGACGCGGACCGGGCGCCCTTGCCGTTGCATGAGGGATGCGCGTCCGCGGCGCGCGCAGCCCGGAGCGCAGCGGAGGGACACGCCCAAATCCGCCCCTCCAAGCCGTCGTCCACGTAACACCAGCACGCCCATCGAAGTGCACGGACTTGATATGAACCCCGCTCAGACCAAGATTGTCGCGCCCACACTGCCACGTTCCGCGAACGACGGGTGCACATGAACAACATTGGCCGCAGGGTCGCCATCATCGACGGGTGCCGCACGCCCTTCGCCAAGTCCAACTCGGACTTCAAGGACGTGACGGCGGTGGAGCTGGGCAAGGCGGCGGTGCGCGAGCTCATCGCGCGCACGGAGATCGACGTGGAGCTCATCGACCACGTGGTCTACGGCACCGTCGTGCAGAGCGTGCAGGAGCCCAACATCGCCCGCGAGGTCACGCTGGGCAGCGGCATTCCCCCGCGGGTGCCGTCGTTCACCGTGGGCCGGGCGTGCGCGTCCAGCAACCAGGCCATCACCTCCGCCGCCGAGCAGATCGCGCTGGGGCTGGCGGACGTCATCATCGCCGGCGGGGCGGAGTCGCTCACCGACATCCCCATCCTGGCATCGCCCGAGCTGCGCAACGCGCTGGTCCGCGCCAGCAAGGCCCGGTCGCTGGGCGAGCGCATCGGGGCGTTCCGCTCGCTGCGGCCCAGCAACCTGGCGCCCATCACCCCCGCCATCGCCGAGCCCACGACGGGCGAGACCATGGGCGAGTCGGCGGAGAAGATGGCCAAGGCCAACGGCATCACCCGCGAGGCGCAGGACCGGTGGGCGCTGCGCAGCCACCAGCTGGCCGCCGCCGCCACGGCCGACGGGCGGCTGACGCGCGAGATCGTGCCGTTCTACGTGCCGCCCAGGTACGAGCAGGTGGTCACGAGCGACAACGGCATCCGCACGGACACGTCGTACGAGAAGCTGTCCACGCTCAAGCCCGTGTTCGACCGCAAGTACGGCAGCGTGACGGCCGGCAACGCGTCGCCGCTCACGGACGGCGCCAGTGCCGTGCTGCTGATGAGCGAGGAAAAGGCAAAGGAGCTGGGATACAAGCCGCTGGGCTACATCCGCAGCTACGCCTACGCCGCCCTGGACCCGGGCGACCAGCTGCTGCAGGGCCCGGTGTACGCCGCGCCCACCGCGTTCGACCGCGCGGGGCTGACGATGAAGGACATCGGCCTGCTGGAGGTGCACGAGGCGTTCGCGGCGCAGGTGCTTTCCAACCTGCAGTGGTTCGATTCGGACAAGATCGCGAAGGAGCGGCTGGGGCGGGACAAGGCGCTGGGGCTGCCGCCGGAGGACCGCATCAACGTGATGGGCGGATCCATCGCCATCGGCCACCCGTTTGGCGCCACGGGCGGGCGCATCACGGTCACGCTGCTCAACGAGATGCGCCGGCGCGGCGAGCAGTTCGGCATGATCAGCGTGTGCGCGGCGGGGGCCATGGGCTTCGTGATGATCGTGGAGGCCGCGCCGGCCTGAGTGCAGCCCCGCGTCCCGGACGAAAAGGCATCTGCAGAGCCCCGCCCCCGGCGATGTCGGGGGCGGGGCTCGTACTGTCATCCTGCCTGGCACAGCCTCACGCGGAGACGCGGAGAACGGAATGAGAACAGCAATCGCACACAGAGGAACAGGGGAACAGGGGGAACGGAGGACGACAGGAAGTTGCTCTGTTACCTCTGTTCCTCTGTTCCTCTGTGTGATCCAATCCGTTATCGTCTCCGCAGTTCTCCGCGTCCTCCGCGTGACATGGCAGTTGAACTCCGCTGCCCGATGACTCGTGGGACGCGGGATCAGGTACCCAGCCAGTAGGTGGCCTTGATGACGAACACGTTGTCCGGGCGGGCATCGAAGATGGCGCCCGTGTCGCGCCCCAGCTGAAAGTCGCCGTACGCCTCGCTGCCGCTGCGGTTCTGCTGCCACACGAAGAAGAGCGTGCTCCCCGGCCGGTACTCCCACCGCAGCACGGCGTTTCCGCGCAGCGAGCGCACGTTGAAGTTGGTGTTGGCGAACCGGAAGCCCTGGTCCGCCGCCGGGTCGCCGTCCGTATCCAGCCGGTACAGCGTGGGCCGCCCGTCCGCCGCACGCTCCGCCACCGCCAGCTCCTGCGCCGTGAACCCGCGCGTATCCCCCGAGCGCGGCCGCACGAACTCCTTGTAGTCGCGGTAGTCGCCCGTGGCCACGAACGGCTGCGCGAACAGTTCCAGCGTCAGGTTGGGGGTGAACGTCCAGTTGACCCGTGTGTCCAGCGACACCACGTGCTGCTCCAGCTCGGCGAACACGGAGCGCCGGCCGAAGAAGCCCGCCGCCAGCGAGTCGGCGAAGCTGGCCACGTACTGCGTCTTGTTCAGGCTGTAGTTGTACGACGGGCCAAAGGTCAGCTGCACGTTGGTGCTGGGCTTGTAGCGCAGGCTTGCCCGCGTCTCGATGAACCCTCCACCGTCGGCCACCCCCCCGAAGCCGGGGTTCACGGAGAACACCAGCTTCCGGCGCGAGTCGGTGGAGAGGCTGGGCCCCACGAACCAGCTGGCCTCGCGCCGCACCACGGCCCCGCCTCGCGTGGCGCGGTCGGCGTACACCTCGGGGCGCACGTGCGCGTACAATCCCAGGTTCCAGTAGTTCAGGAAGGTGATCTCCCCGTACTGGTGAAACTGCAGGTCGTTGCGGTCGCCGTCGAAGTTCACCTGCTGCTGGCCGCCCGCGGACAGGTAGATGTTCCGGTAGCGGTCCGTGGGCTGCCGCCACGCGCGGGCCACGTTGCCGCCCATCCACACGTAGTCGGCCTGGGTGAGGAACGCCATGTCGTTCACCTCGAAGCCCGGGCTGCGGTAGTTCACCTGCGACTCCCACGTCCACGCGCCGGATTCCTTGCTCAGCCGCAGGTAGCCGCCGTGTCCGCGCAGCCCCGTGGCCCCCGTGTCGTAGCGATCGCTGAACAGGCCGTTGCCGCCGGACTGGCGGTCGGGGCGATGGAAGTAGCGGGCGCTGGAGCGCTGCAGCCGGCCCATGGCCAGCGAGTCGCCCTGCACGTTGCTGAACGCCACGTTGCCCATCAGCCGGTACGTCTGGTTCTTCCAGTACAGGTTCCAGTCCGCGCCCAGCGCCTCCGCGTGGCTGGCCAGCGAGCCGCGCAGCCGGTCGTCGTCCTCGCCAAAGCGGCGGACGACGCTCGTGGCCATCAGCCCCCACGTCCGGTTGCCGCCGGCCGTCGTGCGCCGCACGCGGCCCATCACGTAGTTGGTGAAGGGCTCCACGGCCACCTCCTGCCCCGTGCCGTCGGCGTTGCGAACGCGGGCCACCTCGCGCGCCGTCACCGCTTCCAGCGCGCCGATCTGCCATCCGCCCGTCGTCCGTCCCGTGAGCTTGGCCGCGGCGAGCAGCCGCGCGTTGGCGGGCACGTCGCGGTAGGCGTATCCGTCCGGCAGTCCGCCCTGCGGCGACCGGCCGATGCGGCGCGAGTAGAACAGCGACATGCCGTTCACGTTGCTGCAGCTCATGCAGTTCAATCCCCCAAAGCTCAGCAGGCCGCTCCCCTCCACGAAGAACGGGCGCTTCTCGGAGAAGAAGCTCTCGAACGCGCTCAGGTTCACCTGCGCGGGGTCCTGCTCCACCTGCCCGAAGTCGGGGTTGATGGTGGCCGACAGCGTGAGGTTGCCGCCCAGCAGCGCGCGGACGTCGGCGCCCACGCGGGTGTCGTAGGCCTGCGCGTCCTGGAACGGGCTTCCCGGCTGCGACGGCGTGACGTACGACGCGCGGGCCAGGGCGTAGGGCATGATCTCCACCCCCCGCGGCCGCCGGTCGATGCGGATCCCCGACAGGTGGCCGAAGCGCGCGGGGCCGCCGCTCTCGTTGCGCCCCCAGTACGACCACATGGACGACTCGTTCAAGCGCTGCACGAAGCGCCACACCTGCAGCCCCCACGTCTGGTCCGCGGCGCCGCTGAAGCGCAGCTGGCTCCAGGGAATGCGCATTTCCGCCGTCCACCCGGCGCTGTCCACGCGCGTCTCCACCTCCCACACGGGGTCCCACGACGGGTCCGCGTTGGGCGAGGCCTGGCCCGCATCGTACTTCACGCCCGACGGGTTCACCTGCAGCACCGTGCGGCCGGCGTGGTCGTGGTAGGTGTCCAGCACGAGCTGGATGTAGTCGCTCTCCACCTCCTGGTCGCGCCGGGTGAGCTGGCGGCTCACGCCGTCCGCGCCCAGCGAGTCGAACATGCGGGCGCCCACGTACAGCGCGCCGTCGTCGTAGGCAAAGCGGACTTCCGTGCGCTGGCCCGGCTGTCCGTCGTGCGGCTCCTGCTGGCGAAAGTCCGTGGCCGGGGCCGGCGTGGCCCACGCGGCCTCGTCCAGCCGGCCGTCCAGCACGATGTCCGTGGCGCGGTGGGCAGCCACGCCCAGGGTGGATGGATGGCCGCCCGCGTCCTGGGCGGCGAGGGGCGCGGCGGCCACGAGGGCCGCGGCGATCAGGGTCGTATGGAAAGCGCGCATGGCGGGCGTGCGGTTGCGAGGCAGGGTCGAACCATCGTCTGCTGGGATGCCGCGCACGCCGAAAAGGTTTGATCCTCTCGTTTGCCGTAAAATCGTGCGGACATGCGGGATTTCGGCCCGGTGGAAGCGGGCGGGCGGCACGGGTCGATACGCCTTCGCCGCGGCCCCGGTTTCATCTCCCCGGGGCGGCCCCGGGGCGGCCGGACGTGCACCCGGACGGCGGCAGACGCGGGTTGCATCGCGCGGCGTCGATGGCTAAGTAGGGACGTGCGCCTGATTTCCATCACCCGACGCAAGGGATGCCGATGCTTCACGAAACCGGTCCGCCGCCCCCTCCGAACGCCGCGGAGGAGGCCCGTCATGCACCATGAGACGCGGCTGATCGCGCTGATCGCCGTGGGGTTCGGGCTGGCGTTCGTGCTGGGCTTCGCGGCCAACCGGCTGCGCATGCCGCCGCTGGCCGGCTACCTGCTGGCCGGCGTGGCCGTGGGCCCGTTCACACCCGGGTTCGTGGGCGACGCGGGGCTGGCGTCGCAGCTGGCGGAGATCGGCGTGATCCTGCTGATGTTCGGCGTGGGGCTGCACTTTTCCCTGGGCGACCTGCTCGCCGTGCGGAAGATCTCCCTTCCCGGCGCCGTCGTGCAGATCTCCGCGGCCACGCTGATGGGCGCCGTGCTGGCGCGCACGTGGGGGTGGACGTGGGGGCAGGGCGTGGTGTTCGGCCTGTCGCTCTCCGTGGCGAGCACGGTGGTGCTGCTGCGGGCGCTGGAGCAGCGGGGGCTGGTGGATTCGGCGGAGGGACGCATCGCCGTCGGGTGGCTGATCGTGGAAGACCTGGCCATGGTGCTGGCGCTGGTGCTGCTGCCGGCGCTGGCGGGCTCCATGGGCGGCACGCCGGCGGAGGGCGGCGGAAGCGTGGGCGCGGCCGTGGCCATCACGCTGGGCAAGGTGATCGCGTTCCTGGCGCTGATGTTCATCGTGGGGCGCCGCGCGGTGCCCTGGATGCTGGCCAAGGTCGCGCGGACGGGATCGCGCGAGCTGTTCACGCTCGGCGTGCTCGCGGTGGCCATGGGGGTCGCGTTCGGCGCGGCGGCGCTGTTCGGCGTGTCGTTCGCGCTGGGGGCGTTCTTCGCGGGCGTGGTGATCAGCGAGTCGGACCTGAGCCACCAGGCCTCGGCGGACGCGCTCCCCTTTCAGGACGCGTTCGCCGTCCTCTTCTTCGTCTCCGTGGGGATGCTGTTCGATCCCGCCGTGCTCATCCGGCAGCCGCTGCAGGTGCTGGCCGTCGTCCTCATCATCCTGGTCGGCAAGTCCATCGCGGCGCTGGGGATCGTGCTGGCGTTCCGGTATCCCGTGCGCACGGCGCTGGTCGTCGCGGCCAGCCTGGCGCAGATCGGCGAGTTCTCCTTCATCCTCGCGGGGCTGGGGATGACGCTGGACCTGCTGCCGGAGGAGGGGAACAGCCTGATCCTGGCCGGCGCGCTGCTTTCCATCACCGTCAATCCGCTGGCGTTCGGCGCGGCGACGTGGCTGGAGCGCTGGGTCCGCGCCAAGCCGCGCCTGGCCGAGGCGCTGGAGCGGCCGGCGGGCGTGCTGGCGGAGCTTCCCGAGGGCGTGGAGGAGGCGTCGCTGACGGGGCACGCGGTGCTCATCGGCCATGGGCGGGTGGGCGCGCCGGTGGCGCACGCGCTGGAGCGGCAGGGGATTCCCTACGTGGTCGTGGAGCAGAACCGCGAGGAGGTGGAGGCACTGCGGGCGCGCGGGATGCCGGCGCTCTTCGGCGACGCGAGCCGGCCGGGGATCCTGGAGCACGCGCACCTGGAGCGCGCGCGGCTGCTGGTGGTGTCCGCGCCGGATGCGTTCCAGGCGCGCCTCATCCTGGAGCACGCGCGCAAGGTGAATCCCGGCATCGACACGGTGGTCCGCACGCACAGCGACGAGGAGCGGGCGCACCTGGAGCAGGGCGGCGTAGGCCGGGCGGTCGTCGGGGAGCGGGAGCTGGCGCTCGCCATCATCCGCTACGCGTTCGGTTCGTTCGGCGTGCGCGAGGACATGGCCGCCGTCGCCGCCGAGACGCTTCAGCTTCCCCGATCCGCACACGGGCCGCCGCCGCGGTCCGCCCGAGCCCCCGCCGCCGCCCCGCACGCGCGAGCCCTGACGTCGGCGGGGCGTTCCGCATTGGCTGGATCGTTCCGTTGGCGAGTCCAGTCGACCCCCGGCGGAGGTATCCGCATCCGCAAGCCCGCCCACCGTATCGGCGGGCTTGCGTGCATCAGCGGGGCCCTGCATCGGCGGGGTCCCTGCATCGTCGGGTGCCCTGCATCGGCGCTTCGTGTCCGCGGCGGCGGGAGCCCGCGCAAACGGCGGGGGAGGCTGCCGTGACGATGGGATCCGCGTTTTCCGCAGGGCAGGCATTCTGCCCACGGGCTGGATGCGGATCGTGGCACACACCACCCGATCGCGTCCGTTGCGGCTCCCGCCTTCGCACGGCAGCCGGAACGCACGGCGGATCACCGTCTGTCGAAGCCGGAGCATCGGCCCGGGCCGAGTGCCAAAAGGACGCGATCATGTGGTGCGTGATCAGGCTTCCGCGACAGGTGCGGAGGATGGGCACGGGTCCAGCATCCGCGATCAACAGCGCCGTGGCGGCATCGGCCATCAGGAAAGACGCGCCAACAGCCCCAGAGGCCGACTTCAGGACGCGATCGGCGAGGTGATACCTCCTCCAAAAAACCGCGATGAACAGCATCGCGGCGCACGGTTGATCGCGGAAATCCGCACCTGGTAGTCGCAGCCCGTGCAGCGCTGAAGTGATGAGGCCCCGACGCGAAGACGCGCCGCGCCGGTGATCCGGGGCGGCGCGGTTCGTCGTTCAGGGGGAAGTACCTCGCGTTGCCTCGCTCACGTAACACCGCAGGAACGGCCGAAGGTGCTGGAGGCGGAAGGCGCGACCGAACCTTGAACAAAGGTGTATCATGATCCTCATCCACCCCTTGACGCCCTGTATACTGTATCCACGGTGTATACGACGTTTGCCATCCAGCGCGGGGGCGGATAGATTCCGCCGCCTTGCACCGCCCCCTTTGCGAAGAGACGTAGATCGTGGATAGATCGGCACTTACCCACACCGACACCTTTGTCCGCCGGCACGTGGGCCCGGACGAGGCCGAGATCGGGCGCATGCTGCAGGCGCTGGGCTACCGCTCCCTGGACGAGCTGGTGGACGCCACGGTGCCCGCGTCCATCCGCCTGGACCGCCCCCTGGCCCTGGGGCCCGAACGCAGCGAGTACGAGCTGCTGGGCGAGCTGCGCACCATGATGGCGCGCAACCGCGTCTTCCGCAGCTACCTGGGGATGGGCTACCACGACTGCATCGTGCCCCCCGTCATCCAGCGCAACATCCTGGAGAACCCGGGCTGGTACACGCAGTACACCCCCTACCAGGCCGAGATCGCCCAGGGGCGGCTGGAGGCGCTGCTCAACTTCCAGACGACCGTCGTGGACCTGACGGGGCTGCCCATCGCCAACGCGTCGCTGCTGGACGAGGGCACCGCCGCGGCGGAGGCCATGGCCATGGCGTACGGCATCGCCGGCAGCGAACAGCGCAACACCTTCTTCGTCAGCCAGCTCTGCCACCCGCAGACCATCGACGTGGTGCGCACCCGCGCGAACGCCCGCGGCATCGAAGTCGTGGTGGGCGACCACGAGGCGTTCGACTTCGGCGCGCCCATCTTCGGCGCCCTGCTGCAGTACCCGGCGAGCGACGGCGAGGTGATCGACTACCGGCCGTTCACCCAGCGCGCCCGCGAGGAAGGCATCGTCATCGTCGCCGCGACGGACCTGCTCTCCCTCGTCCTGCTCACGCCCCCGGGCGAGTGGGGCGTGGACATGTGCGTGGGCACCACCCAGCGCTTTGGCGTGCCCATGGGCTTCGGCGGGCCGCACGCCGCGTTCTTCAGCTGCCGCGACGAGTACAAGCGGCAGATCCCCGGCCGCATCATCGGCGTGAGCGTGGACGCGCAGGGCAAGCCCGCGCTGCGCATGGCCCTGCAGACGCGCGAGCAGCACATCCGCCGCGAAAAGGCCACCAGCAACATCTGCACGGCGCAGGTGCTGCTGGCCGTGATGGCGGGGATGTACGCCGTGTGGCACGGGCCCAAGGGCCTGCGGCACATCGCGGAGCGCGTCCACACCCTGGCGGAGCTGCTGGCCGCCGGCGCGGAGCGGCTCAACTACCGCGTGGTGCACGGCGCCTTCTTCGACACCGTGCGCATCGACGTGGGCACGCGCGTGGGCGGCATCCTGGCCGCGGCCGCGGACCGCGGCATCAACCTGCGCGAGTACGACGAGTCGTCCATCTGCGTGGCCCTGGACGAGACGGCGGGCGTGGACGACGTGGAGGAGGTGCTCATCGCCCTCAACCGCGGCTCGGCCCTTCCCTTTGCCATCGACGACCTGCTGGACGGGCTCACCAGCGGCATCCGCGACGGG
>DASQZE010000138.1:0-1541 GCA_035638875.1 Longimicrobium sp. | reverse complement strand
ACTTCGTCTCCACTGAGAAACGCGCGGCGAATACTCGTTCCGGCTGGGCGCGCACGAGTTCGCGCATCACGCCGGCCGGACGGGTGGTGCGCGCGAAGATCACGCCGCCGAACACCCCCACAGCCACACAGACGGCCAGTGTCATGAAGATGCGCTTCATGCCATCTCCCACAGGTCGTGGGGACAGGCTTGAATCACTGCACCCGCATGCGCGGATTGCGGGCGGCGCCGGCCGTACGGAGCGGCGCGCCAGGGGCGGGCGAAGGAATGCATGGGAGGACCGGACGGAGGAACAGCACTGCGGTGGACTGCGTCACAAGGTGGCCGGTCAGACGCGGAAGCACAAGCAGTTTCCCAAACTGCCCGGATCAGCAGCAGAAGCGCCCGCCGATCATCGCGTGTCTCACAGAATGTCAGAGCCAGCAGAGAACCGCGTCTCTGCTGGCTCTGCTCATCTGCGTGACTTCATCCGTAGTTCTCGGCGTCCTCCGCGCCTCCGCGTGAATCCGCCATTCCTGCCCACGTACTAACGCACTAACGCACTCCCGCACTTCCCGTCAGTACCGCGCCTCGATCCCGTGCACCACGCGAAACGTGTCGCGGGCAATGAGCAACTCCTCGTCCGTGGGGATCACCCACACCTCGGGGTGCGCGCCGTCGGGGCTGATGCGGCCCTCGCCGGTGGCCAGGCCGTGGTTCAGCGCGTGGTCCACGCGAATGCCCGCGAACTCCAGCCCCTCGCAGATCATGGCGCGGATGGCGGGCGCGTTCTCGCCGATGCCCCCCGCAAAGCAGAGGGCGTTCGCACCGCCCATGGCCGCCAGGTACGACCCCACGTACTTGCGCACCCGGTAGCAAAAAATCTCGATGGCCAGCCACGCGCGCCGGTCGTCGTGCTCCTCGGCCTCGGCCAGCAGCTCGCGCATGTCGTTGGTGAGCCCGCTGATGCCCAGCAGCCCGCTCTGCTTGTTCAGCAGCGTCTCCACGCCGGCGAGCGTCAGGCCTTCCTTCTCCGCGATGTAGTCCAGCAGCGCGGGGTCCAGGTCGCCGGAGCGCGTGCCCATCACCAGCCCCTCCAGCGGCGTGAACCCCATGGACGTGTCGATGGATTCGCCGCCCACGATGGCGCACGCCGAGCAGCCGTTGCCCAGGTGCAGGGTGATGATCTTCTCCTGCTCGCGTGCCGTGCCCGTGAGCTGCCGCCAGCGGTAGCTCACGTACCGGTGCGACGTGCCGTGGAACCCGTAGCGGCGCACCCGGTGCCGGCGGTACAGCGAGTAGGGGATGGCGTACAGGTACGCGCGCTCCGGCAGCGTGTGGTGGAACGCCGTGTCGAAGACGGCCACCTGCGGCACGGCGGGCCCCAGCACCGCCTTGACGGCCTGCACGCCCTTGAGGTTGGCGGGGTTGTGCAGGGGCGCCAGGTCGATGGTCTCTTCGATGCCGCGCATCACCTCGTCGTCGATGGCCAGCGAGCGCACGAACCGCTCGCCCCCGTGCACCACCCGGTGCCCCGCGGCGCCGATGTCCGCCAGGGAGTG
>DASQZE010000137.1:0-12291 GCA_035638875.1 Longimicrobium sp. | reverse complement strand
CCCATGCTGTTCTTTCTGCTGGGCATGCTGTACGAGCGGCGGCACAGCTACGAGATCGACGACTTCGGCGGGCTGGCGGCGTCGCTGCCGGTGTTCGCCACGATGCTGGTCTTCGCGGCGATGGCCAGTATCGGGCTGCCGGGGACGGCGGGGTTCGCCGCGGAGTTCCTGGTGCTGGTGGGCGCCTTCGAGGCCCGGCCGTGGATGGCGCTGGTGGCCGCGCTGGGGGTGATCTTCGCCGCGTACTACATGCTGCCCATGGTGCAGCGGATGCTCTTCAACCCGGTGAACCCCGCCAACCGCGGGCTGCCGGACCTGAACCTGCGCGAGATTGGGCTGCTGGTGCCGCTGGTGGTGCTCATCATCTTCCTGGGCTTTTATCCCAAGCCGGTGATGGACCGGATGGAGCCGGCCGCGCGCTCAGTGCTGGACCTGACGGCGAAGTCGCGCCTGGCCCCCACGTTCGGGCCGGTGGCTGCCGCGCCCGGAGAACGCTAAGGACATCGGACGATGGCTTTTCCCGGTACGCTCGACCTCGCCCTGCAGGGCGACTACTTCTGGGCGCTGCTTCCCGAGATCGTCCTGGCGCTGTGGGCCATGGGGGTGCTTCTGGCCGACGTGTTCCAGAAGGGCAACCGCTCGCAGCCCTCGGCGCCCTGGCTGCCCTGGGTGGCCCTGGCCGGCCTGGCGGCGGCGTTCATCGCCAACCTGCCCCTGGTGACCATGACGCTGGGGGCGGGCGAGCCCCTGCGCGACACGTCCATGGCGGCGATGGTGGCGGTGGACGGCTTTCGCGGCCTGGCCAACTGCCTGTTCCTGATCGCGGGCGCGTTCACCATCCTGCTTTCCACCGGCTACCTGGACCGGCGGGGGATCAACCGCGGCGAGTTCCACGCCCTGGTGATGTTCTCGGTGCTGGGGATGATGCT
The DNA here is from genome assembly GCA_035638875.1 of Longimicrobium sp. Lineage (GTDB taxonomy): Bacteria > Gemmatimonadota > Gemmatimonadetes > Longimicrobiales > Longimicrobiaceae > Longimicrobium. The sequence goes on along the minus strand of DASQZE010000137.1, from coordinate 11,362 downwards.
GATGGCGGGCGCCAGCGACCTGATGATGCTGTTCATCGGGCTGGAGGTGATGTCGGTCGCCATCTACGTGCTCGTGGGCTTCGACCGGCTGGATGCCCGCTCGGCGGAGGCGTCGCTCAAGTACTTTCTGCTGGGCGCGTTCGCGAGCGCCATCTTCCTGTACGGCATTGCCCTGGTGTGGGGCGCCACGGGAACCAGCAACATCGGCACGCTGTACGCGCTGCTGGTGTCGGGCGGGCGGCGCGAGACCATGCTGCTGGCGGGGATGGCCCTGCTGCTGGCGGGGTTCGGCTTCAAGGTGGCGGCCATCCCGTTCCACATGTGGACGCCCGATGCCTACGAGGGCGCGCCCACGCCGGTGACGGCGCTCATGGCCACGGGCGTAAAGGCGGCGGCGTTCCTGGCGCTGGCCCGCGTGTTCCTGGTGGGCTTCAGCGGGCACTTCGACGTGTGGAGCCGCCCGCTGTTCCTGCTGGCGGCCGTGACGATGGTGGGGGGCAACCTGCTGGCCATGACGCAGGGCTCCGTAAAGCGCATGCTGGCGTATTCGTCGGTGGCGCACGCGGGCTATCTGCTGGCGGCGGTGCTGGCGGGGTTCAGCGGCGGGGCGGCGGCGCTGCTCTTCTACCTCTTCATCTACACGCTGATGACGGCGGGGGCGTTCGGCATCGTGATCGCCAACGCCAACGGCGCCGACGACCGGGTGACGCTGGAGGACTACGCGGGGCTGGCCCGGCAAAAGCCGCTGCTGGCGGGATTGTTCTCCATCTTCCTGCTGTCGCTGGCGGGCTTTCCCCTCACGGCCGGGTTCCTGGGCAAGTTCTACATCCTGCGGTCGCTGGTGCAGGGCGGGATCTCCGAGCTGGCCGTGATCCTGGTGCTGGCCTCGCTGGTGTCGTACTTCTACTACCTGCGGGTGATCGTGGTGATGTACATGCGCCCGGCCCGCTCCGACGACGAGCACCGGCACGCGGGGCTTCCCGGCCCGGCCATGGGGGCGGTGGTAACGGCGGCGGTGCTGCTGGTGCTGCTGTTCTTTACGGCCGGCATCCAGTGGGGCACGGACACCAACGAGAACCCGCGCATCGACTCGCGGTGGAGCGTGTTCGGCATCGCGGAAGCGGGTCAGTTCTCGCTGGCTAAGTGGGGAAGCCAGGCGCTGGAGGCGCACCACGCCGGTTCGGCGGCCGTGGCTGTGCCCGCGGAGCCGGTGCAGGCCGCGCGCTGAGGGCGCCGGCGGAGCGGATTGGAGGGAAGCACGGCCCGGCGCGAGACGCCGGGCCTTGCCGTTTGCACGGGGATTGCACGGAGGCGGGGCCGGGACCCCGCAGCACGCGAAAGGGCTAGGACGGGATGGCGGATCGAGACGAGCCGAAGGACGACGGCGACCGGGACGAGAAGGGCGGCAAGAAGCCGCTGGTGACCAAGCGCCGCGCGGCCGCGGGGCTGGGCGCGGCGGCGGCCGCGGCGTACGCCGTGTACCTGCTGGGCACGCGGCGCACGCGGCGCCGGCCGGTGACGGAACTGCCCAACGCGCTGGACCTGCCGGTGGAGTACATCAAGTGGGGCGACGTGTACTACGCCTACTACCACCGCGAGGGCACGGGACGTCCCCTGGTGTTCCTGCACTCCATCAACGCGGTGGCGTCGGCGCACGAGATGCGGCCCCTGGTGCGCGCGTTCCGCCGGCACACGGACCGGCCCCTGTTCGCGCTGGAGTGGCTGGGCTTTGGCCACAGCGACCGCCCCGAGGTGTCGTACGACCCGGGGCTCATGGAAGACCAGCTGCAGCACTTCCTGGAGCGCGTGGTGCGGCCGGCGGGGGGCGCGGACGTGGTGGCGCTTTCGCTGGGCGCGGCGTACGCGGCCGAGGTGGCGCGGCGCCGGCCGGACCTGGTGCACGCCGTGGCGGCCATCGAGCCGGCGGGGCTGGGCAAGGACCCGCCGGCCATCCCGCGGCTGTGGAACCGGCTGCTGTTCACCCTTCCCGGCGTGCAGCGCGCGTTCTACGACCGGCTCACGACGCCGGAGGCGCTGTACGAGTTCGCGGCGGAGAACCTGTTCACCCCGGAGTTCGGGGTGCCGGAGGACTTCGTGGAGTTCGGCGCGGAGACGTCGCGGATGGACGGCGCGTCGTTCCCCCTGGACGACTTCATGAGCGGGCGGATGTTTCCCCGCGACTCGGCGGACGCGTTCCGCCGGCTGCGGCAGCCGCTGCTGGTGGTGCACGGCACGGTGGAGAACCGCCGGCAGGAGAGCTACGACGCCCTCCCTGAGCTGGAGGGGCGGTCCAACGTGACGGTGGTGGGGCTGCCCACGGGCGGCCTGCCGCACTGGGAGCGCGCCCAGGAGGTGTGGGAGCGCGTCCGCGATTTCCTGGACGGCGGCGCGCCGCGGGCCTGAGCCCCGCCGCCGCTTTCCATCCAAACCATTCCGGAACTCGATTCCATCTGGAGCGTCGACCATGCAGATGTCCATGATCGCCCGCCGTCTGGCCGTGTTCACCGTGTGCGCCTGCGCCGCGGCGGGGTGCAACCGCGGCGAGCGCGAAGCGGCGGGGCCCGCCAAGATGGATACGACCAACGCCCAGTGGGAGGACGGCCTGTCGTCCCAGCAGGTGCAGGACTCGGCCCGGGCGCTGTCGCCGGAAGAGGCGGCGCAGATGGGGCTGTCGGTGGATACGACCATCCACCTGGAGCAGCTGGACGGGCGCGACACGCTCCCCGGCGGCGGCGCGCAGCCCACGCCGGCTCCGTCCGCGGGCGGCAGCGGAGGGACGGACGCGGTGGGGACGGGCGCGCAGCCCGTGCCGCAGCCGGCGACGGGGCCGGGCGCGCCGACGACGCCCGCCGCGGGGACGCCGCCGCGCTGACGGGGCCCCTCACCCGGCCTCGCTCAGGCTCGTCCACCCTCTCCCACAAACTGCGTGGGAGAAGGTGTATACTTCTACGAGCCATCGGCGCGGAGCGGACTTCGTGCCGGGCCAGCTTCCAAACCCCCCCCGTCCGGTGCATCTGCGCCGGGCGGGGTTGGTGCTTTTCCTTCCGCGGATTCGACGTTCTACCGGGACTCGACGTTTCTCTCGAACGCGGAGTGCTACTGCCGTTTCACGCAGAGGCCGCAGAGGAAAAAAGAGAGGGCGCAGAGAACGGATCTCCTCGTCCTGGCTCCGCGTCCTTCGCGCCTTCCGCGTGAGGTCTCTTTGGAGCTGGGATGTACGATAATGTCGAGAATCCGGTCCCGGGCCCCGTATCCGCGCAGTACGTTGGACGGACATTGTGCGCAGGCGGGGCGGCAGCAGGGCAAACACCGCCGTGGCTGGCTGTCCCCTGTAACCTGTCCCCTGTAACCGCAGTTGCCCTTCGAACGAACATCCGAACGCGGATCACCCGCGAAAATGCTTGCGAAAGCGGGTTGCGACACCCCATTCTCGGCGATATACTCCCCGGCTTCGGAGCCGCCGGACGGCCCGAAGATCCATCCGAGCCAAGGGAGATGCGCGTGAAGAGCATCGTGTGCGTAAAGCGCGTCCCGGACACCGAGGCGCGCGTCCGCGTTGCGGCCGACGGAAAGTCCGTGGATGCGGCCGGGGCCAAGTACATCCTGAACCCGTACGACGAGTTTGCCGTCGAGGCCGCGCTCAAGCACAAGGAAGCGGCCGGCGCGGGCGAGGTGACGGTGGTGTCGGTGGGCAACGCCGCCAGCGCCGAGACGCTGCGCACGGCGCTCGCCATGGGCGCCGACAACGCGGTGCTGCTCAAGACGGACGGCAGGCCCGAGGGGCTGGCCGTGGCGCGCGTGCTGGCCGAGGAGCTCAAGGGGCGCGAGTTCGACGTGGCGCTCTTCGGGATGAAGGCCATCGACGACGACCTGCAGGCCGTGGGGCCCATGACGGCCGAGCTTCTGGACCTGCCCGCCGTCACGGCCGTCACGGAGTTCTCGTGGGAGGCCGGCAAGGTGACCGCGCACCGCGAAATCGAGGGCGGCCACGAGGTGGTGGAGCTCAAGACGCCGTGCGTGGTCACGCTGACCAAGGGCGCCTACGAGCCGCGCTACGCGTCGCTCAAGGGCATCATGGCGGCCAAGAAGAAGCCGCTGGAGGAGAAGGCCGCCACGGTGGGCGATTCCCCGGTGGAGGTGCGCAAGCTCAGCCTGCCGGCCGAGCGCCAGGCCGGCCGCATCGTGGGCGAGGGCCCCGACGCCGTGCCCGAGCTGCTGCGGCTGCTGCGGCAAGAGGCGAAGGTCATTTAACGGCAGGGAATAGGGAATAGGTAATAGGGAATAGCGATCAACGGCGCTGTCGCGCCGGGGGACGGCATCACACCGGACCCGCAGGCTATTCCCTATTCCCTATTCCCTCGCAGTCCTGACGAAATCATAGGCCTGAGAGGAACCTGAGCATGCCAGGCATTTTCGCGTTCGCGGAGACGCGCGACGGCGAGATCCGCAAGGTGGCCGGCGAAGCCGTGGCCGCCGCCCGCACGCTGGCCGACGCCCTGGGCACCGAGGTGCACGCCGTGGTGCTGGGCGGCTCCGGCATCGGCGGGGCCGCGACGGAGCTGGGTGCCGCCGGCGCCGACAAGGTGTTCGTCGGCGAGTCCGACGCGTTCGGCAAGTACTCGGCGGAGGGCTACACGGCCGTCATCGTGAAGTTCATCCGGGAGCACGGCTGCGACGCGGCCATCTTCCCCGCGTCGTCGCTGGGCAAGGACCTGGCGCCGCGCGTGGCCGCCCGCCTGGGCGCGGGCTACCTGGCGGACTGCACGGCGCTGGAGGTGCAGGACGGCACGGTGGTCGCCACGCGCCCCCAGGCCTCCGGCAAGATCATCGGGCAGGTGGCGGCCACGGGCAAGCCGCCCGTGATCACCGTGCGCCCCAACGTCTTCCTTCCCGGTGACAACGCCAGGGGGGGCGACGTGCAGTCGCTGGACGTGTCGGTGAACGAGGCGGACTTCGGCGCCGTCGTCCGCGAGATCAAGGCGGGCGCGGCGGAAAAGCTGGACGTGGGCGAGGCGCCCATCATCGTGGCCGGCGGGCGCGGGCTGGGAACGCCCGAGAACTTCAAGCTGCTGGAAGACCTGGCCGAGGCGTTCGGGGGCAAGGCGGCCGTGGGCGCGTCGCGCGCGGTGGTGGATGCCGGGTGGCGGCCGCACAGCGAGCAGGTAGGGCAGACGGGCAAGACGGTGGCGCCCACGCTGTACATCGCGGTGGGCATCTCCGGCGCCATCCAGCACCTGGCGGGGATGCGCACGTCGCGCTACATCGTGGCCATCAACAAGGACCCCGAGGCGCCCATCTTCAAGGTCGCCGACTACGGCATCGTGGGCGACCTGCACCAGATCCTGCCGCGCATGACCGAGGAAGTCCGCAAGATGATGGCGTAGTCGCCATCGTCCGGAGGGTTGGAACGGGGTGGGGTGGGGATGGGGGAGAGGGACGCGGGCTTCGGCTCGCGTCCCTCTTCGCATTGGGGAGGATGCGGATCCCGGCGCGGAAGCGGGCTCCGCGACAGGGCGAATGAATTCGCCGCAACAATGACACAAAGTCCGCCTGCGCGGACTCCCGTCGCGGGCGAAGTGCCGTGGGGCGGAGCGGAGAACCTGCCGGGGGCGGATGGGTCGGCGCTCTCTTGGAATGACGGTTTGGCGCGGGTCGGGTGGCCGAGGCCGGGGAGGGGGCCCGCGCCGCGGACGGGCCGTGCACCGCGACGGAAGGTCTCCCCTCTCCGCGCGGCAGTTTGCGCGGGGAGGGGCCGGGGGAGGGGCGGGCTGCTGCCGGCGCGAGTCCCACGTCCATCCACAGGCCCCAGGGGTGAGGGTCCGCGGCTGCGGACGAATCTCCGCCGCCGCCTTTCCTTTCCTCCCATACCCGTGCGCCAGCGGCCCCGTGCGGTTGACACAAGTGCAAGCGACAGGATAGTTTTACGCGTTTCCGCGCACCGGGAGGCCCGGCAGGCGCGTGTCTTTGCATTCCGGTACACCCCGGGGCCCCTTCCGGCGCCCCTTCCTCCAGAGCTTGCCGAGGACCCTCGCATGGCATCGTCGTCTTCCACCGTCTCCCGTACCCGCCCGGCATCCACGCTGCACCCGGACGACGCCATGGCGCTGCGCGCCGCCGCGCTTTCCGCGTGGGCCAGGCGCAACGCCCGCATCATCATCGGGCTGTCGGTGCTGGCCGTGCTGGTGGTCGGCGGCCTGGTGGTGTGGAACTACCTGAAGGGGCAGCGCGAGGCCCAGGCGGCCCAGGAGCTGTTGGCCCTGCGCCAGAACCCGGCGGTGGCCACGGCGGCGGGCTCGCGCGAGGTGGAGACCTTCATCCAGCAGTACGACGGCACCATGGAGGCCGACGAGGCCCGCCTGATGCTGGCCGAGCTGCGCATGAACGCGGGCAACCCCCGCGGCGCCATTTCCGAGCTCACCAAGCTGGCCTCGGGCGGCTCCACGCTGGCCCCGCAGGCGGGGATGATGCTGGGGTCGGCGCACGCGCAGGGCGGCGACCGCGCGGCGGCCATCCGCGCCTACGAGCAGGCGGCCGAGAAGTCGCGCCTGCGCTACCAGCGCTTCGAGGCGCTGGGCCAGGCGGCGCTGCAGCACGAGGTGGGCGGCAACCACGCGGCGGCGGCGGAGATCTACCGCCGGCTGCTGGGCGAGGCCGAGCCCAACTCGCAGCAGGCCACCGTGGTGGAGATGCGCATGACGGAGGCGCTGGCCCGCGCCACCGCCCGCTAGCGCCGCCCGGCCGGCGCCGCCGTGCCGATGTTCACCGCCGCCCCCCTGGGGCTCATCGAGATCCCGTTTCCCCGGATCGACCCCGTGGCCCTGGAACTCCCGGGGCCGCTGGCCGTCCGGTGGTACGGGATCGCGTTCATGCTGGCCTTTACGGCCGGGTACCTGGCCCTGCGGCGCCTGGCCCGCAGCGGCTTTTTGCCCATCAAGCCCGACCAGGCCGGCGACCTGATCTTTTCGCTCATCGTGGGCGTGATCCTGGGCGGCCGCCTGGGCTACATCCTCTTCTACGACTTCGCCAGCTTTGCCGCCAACCCGGCGCGGATCATCCGCGTGTGGGAGGGCGGTCTGGCGTTCCACGGCGGGTTCCTGGGCGCGACGATCGCCGGCGCCTGGTACGCCCGCAAGCACGGCACGCCGTTCCTGCGCCTGGGCGATTCCATCTGCCTGGGGGTGCTGCCGGGGATCTTCCTGGTGCGCATGGCCAACTTCATCAACGGCGAGTTGTTCGGCCGGGTGACGACGGACGCGGTGCCGTGGGCCGTGCGCTTTCCCACCGACCCGGTCGCCATGAAGCTCACGGGCGCGGCCGCGGGGCGCGGGCTGCAGGAGCGCGAGCGGCTGATCGAGCAGGCGTACGAGAGCGGCTTGTGGGAGCAGGTCCGCGACCAGGTGCCGCTGCGCCATCCGTCGCAGCTGTACGAGGGGCTCACGGAGGGGCTGGTGCTGGGGCTGGTGATGTGGGCCGTGTACGCGTGGTACCGGGGGCGGGGCAGGGACCCGGCGCCGGGCACGTTCGGCGGCATCTTCCTCATCGGCTACGGCATCTTTCGCTCGCTGATGGAGCTGTTCCGGCAGCCGGACGCGCAGTTCATGGACGCGGGCGACCCGGTGGGCACGGTGCTCGGGCCGCTGACCATGGGGCAGACGCTGAGCGTCGCGATGATCGTGGGCGGGGTGTACCTCCTGGTCCGCGGGCTGCGGCAGGGGAGCGTGCCCGCCGGCCAGCCGCTCCCGCCGGACCCCGTGGCCGTCAGGGCGCGCTGAGGAACAGCGGAAAAGCATTCTCACACAGAGGAACAGAGGAACAGAGGTAACAGGGAACGGCGAGGTCCTTTCTCTGGTACCTCTGTTGCGCTGTGTGAAACGTTTCTTTCTCAGTAGAAATCCGCGCCATCCCGCATTGTATCAGAGCGTATGGCGGAGCCGAACCGGAGCCGCTCCCCGGCGCCGGCCCAGGCCGACTCCAGACTTCGAACGATCCCCATGGGCGCCGGACACCACCACCACGGACATTCCCACGGCCACGGGGCCGCGGCCAACCGCCGCCGCCTGACGTGGACGCTGGCGCTGGCGGCCGTGTACATGGTGGCCGAGCTGGTGGGCGGGCTCATGGCCAACTCGCTGGCGCTGCTGGCCGACGCCGGGCACATGCTGAGCGACGTGGGCGCGCTGGCGCTGGCCCTGTTCGCCATGTGGATGGCCCAGAAGCCCGCCACGCCCCGCCGCACCTTTGGCTACCTGCGGACGGAGATCCTGGCGGCGCTGTTCAACGCGGCCACGCTCATCGCCATCTCGCTGTTCATCTTCGTGGAGGCGTACGGGCGCTTTCAGCACCCGGAGCCGGTGGCGGGGCTCACGGTGATGTGGATTGCCGCGGGCGGGCTGGCCGTGAACGTGGCCGGCCTGTTCGTGCTGCACGGCGGGCGCGACGAGAGCCTGAACATCCGCGGCGCCTGGCTGCACATGCTGACGGACGCCCTGGGGAGCGTGGGCGCCATCCTGGGCGGCCTGGCCGTGTACGCGTTCGGGTGGCGGTGGGCGGACCCGGCCGTGTCCATCGCCATTGCCGTGCTGGTGCTGTACTCGTCGTGGCACCTGCTGCGCGAGAGCGTGAACGTGCTGCTGGAGGCCACGCCGGGGCACATCGACCTGGAGGCGGTGCGCGGGGCCATGCTGCAGGTGGACGGGGTGGAGGAGGTGCACGACCTGCACGTGTGGACCATCACGAGCGGGATGGATGCCATGAGCGGCCACGTGGTGGTGGGCGAGCGGGTGGAGCGCCGCCAGTCCGGCGAGATCCTGTCGGACCTGCACTGCATGCTGCACGACCACTTTGGCCTGCACCACCTCACCATCCAGATCGAGCCGCGCGGCTTCGAGGAGCACGCCTGCGTCCCCCTCGCCGGCGCGGAGCAGGTGGCGCGAGTGTAGACCGGGGGACTGCGCGGGATGCACATCGGCCGCTTGCCTGGAGATCGGGCGAGCGGCCGATTTTGTACTCCTGTCACGTCGCGCGTGCTGCGGTGCACATCCGACAGGTCTTTACCGGCGACAGGCGGGTGGCGATCTTCGAACGTGATGGGGAACGTGCACCCTCCTCACCGGCGGCCGATGAGCAAGATGAACGAGCGCTTGGCGCAGGAAGATGTCAACCGTCTCAAGGAGCGGCGGCGGGAGCGGCTGTACGCGGCCTATCAGGAAGCAGCGGGAGATCCTGCGTACATCATGGAAATGAGCGAACTGACCGAAGAGTTCGAATGCGTGGTTGGCGACGGGCTGGATTGAGCGCCGGTGGTTCTCGAAGACGAAACGAGGCGCGGGGACATGTTCCCTGCGCCTCAGTCGTATGCCCTTCCGTCCGCGTTCACGACAGCGGCAGGGGGATGGTGTCGCGGATGAGGAGGAGGATGGCGTTGTGGGGGACGATCTGGTACTTGCTGCCGTCGATCTCCACCTCCACCGCGTTGTGCTTGAGGAAGAGGGCGAAGTCTCCCTTCTGCGCCTGCAGGGGCACGTAGCGCAGCTCGGTGCGCGTGCGGCCCGACCACGGCTCGCCCTCCGTCGCGGCCTCGCCCAGGGGATAGCCGGGGCCGGTGTTCACCACGCTCCCGCTCATCACCTCGTCCTTGTGCTGCACGCCCTGCGGCAGGTACAGCCCCGACGCGGTCTTGTTGTTCTCTTCCTCCGGCTTGATCAGGACCTTGTCCCCGATCAGGATCACTTCGCGGCTCATCCGTCTATCCATCACTCGGGTGTGTCTGGTGCGTGTGGTTGATGATGTACGATAACGCGTCTCCGCCATTCGCGCATCGGCCGCCGCATCCGGGCGGAGCAGGGTTTGGGCACCCGCCCGCCAGAGCGAATGAATTCGCCGCAACGACGACACGATGTCCACCTGCGTGGACTCCCGTCCCGGGATGGTGCCTCGCGATGGGTTGACGGGCGTGCAAAGGCAGGGCACTGCGGCGATGTGCGCGGTCCGGACGCGAGGTTCTCTCCTCCCCGCTCGTTCCTCGCGGAGCGGGGGAGGGGCCCCCGCCGGTGCAGGGACGCCGCTGGACTCGCGTTGGAACCGCGCTTGCACCCGTGCGGCATCCCTCGGAACGCGCGGAAAACGGCCGGTGCGCGCGGCTGGTGCGGACCCACGCGCGCGGCGGCTTTCGGGCGCGGGCGCGAGGGGCTAAACTGTGGGCCGGACGGCGCCCCGCCGTGCCGGTGTGGGGACGTGCAGGGTGGGCGGCGGGGCGCCCCGCATCACTTCGCCAGGACAGGAGACCGTTGATGAGCAACAGCTTCGGCGCCCGCTCCACGTTGAGCGTGGACGGCCGCGAGTACCGCATCTTCCGGCTGGACGCGCTGTCCCGCGAGGGCGTCGACGTGTCGCGCCTGCCGTACAGCCTTCGCATCCTTCTCGAGAACCTGCTGCGCACCGAGGACGGCGTCACGGTCACCCGCGACGACATCCTGGCCCTTGCCCGGTGGGATCCCAGCAACCCGCCCGACCGCGAGATCGCCTACTCGCCCGCCCGCGTGGTGCTGCAGGACTTTACGGGCGTGCCCTGCGTCGTCGATCTGGCGGCCATGCGCGACGCCATGGCCCAGCTGGGCGGCGACCCGTCGCGCATCAACCCGCTGCAGCCGGTGGAGCTCGTCATCGACCACTCCATCCAGGTGGACGCGTTCGGCAGCGCCGAGGCGTTCGAGCAGAACGTGGAGCTGGACTACGGCCGCAACGCCGAGCGCTACGCCTTTCTGCGCTGGGGGCAGCAGGCGTTCAGCAACTTCAAGGTGGTGCCGCCCAACACGGGCATCGTGCACCAGGTGAACCTGGAGTACCTGTCGCGCGTCGTGTTCAGCACGGACGAAGACGCCAACCTGCCGCAAAGCGACGGGATGCCCATGGCGTATCCCGACACCTGTGTGGGCACAGACAGCCACACGCCCATGGTGAACGGCCTGGGCATCCTGGCGTGGGGCGTGGGGGGCATCGAGGCCGAGGCGGCCATGCTGGGCCAGCCCATCAGCATGCTCATCCCCGAAGTGATCGGCTTCCGGCTGGAGGGCGAGCTGCCGGAGGGCGCCACGGCCACGGACCTGGTGCTCACCGTGACGGAGATGCTCCGCAAGAAGGGCGTGGTGGGCAAGTTCGTGGAGTTCTACGGCCCCGGCATCAGTGCCCTGGCCCTGGCGGACCGCGCCACCATCGGCAACATGTCGCCGGAGTACGGGGCCACGTGCGCCATCTTTCCGCCGGACCAGGTGACGCTGGACTACCTGCGCTTTACGGGGCGGCCGGAGGAGCGCATCGCGCTGGTAGAGGCCTACATGAAGGAGCAGGGCCTCTTTCATTCCAC
>DASQZE010000136.1:0-4191 GCA_035638875.1 Longimicrobium sp. | reverse complement strand
CGTCGTCACCGAGTGGAACCGGACGGATGCGCCGTATCCATCCGACCTCTGCATCCACCAGCTGTTCGAGGCCCAGGCCGCGCGCACGCCGGACGCCGTCGCGCTGACGTACGAGCGGACGTCGCTCACCTACCGCCAGCTGAACGAGTGCGCCAACCGGCTCGCGCACCACCTGGCCGGCCTGGGAGTGGGCCCGGAGACGCGCGTGGGCATCTGCCTGGAGCGCGGGGTGGAGATGGTCGTGTCCCTCCTGGGCGTGCTGAAGGCCGGCGGCGCGTACGTTCCGCTCGATCCTGACTATCCCGCCGAGCGCCTGGCGTTCATGCTGGAGGACGCGGGCATTGCCGTGCTGCTGCGGCAGGCGTCCCGCCGCGCGGCGCTCCCGGTCCCGCACGGCGTGACGGTGGTGGACGTGGACGCGGGCTCGGCGGGGACGGATGGCGGGCGGGCGGAGAATCCCGTCCGCGGCGTGTCGCCGGCGAACGCGGCGTACGTCATCTACACCTCCGGGTCGACGGGCCGTCCCAAGGGCGTGGTGGTGGCGCACGGCTCCGTGGTCAATCGCCTGTGCTGGATGCAGGCGGAGTACGGCCTGCGCGCGGACGACGTGGTGCTGCAGAAGACGCCGTTCTCGTTCGACGTGTCCGTGTGGGAGTTTTTCTGGCCCCTGCAGCAGGGTGCCCGGCTGGTGATGGCAAAGCCCGGGGGCCACCGCGACCCGGCCTACCTGCAGGACGTGATCGAGCGCGAGGGGGTGACGACGATGCACTTCGTCCCCTCCATGCTGCAATTGTTCGTGGAGACGGCGGACGCGGAGCGGTGCGCCACGCTCCGCCGCGTGATGTGCAGCGGCGAGGCGCTCGCGCCGGGGCTCGTGGAGCACTTCCACGCGCGGTTTCCGGCCCCCGTGGGGCTGCACAACCTGTACGGTCCCACGGAAGCCGCCGTGGACGTGAGCTACTGGCCGTGCGAGCGGACGGAGTCCGTGGCGGTGGTGCCCATCGGCCGCCCCGTGTGGAACACCCGGCTGTACGTGCTGGATGCGGCGCTGCGGCCGGTGCCGGTCGGCGTGCCGGGCGAGCTGTACATCGCCGGCGTGCAGGTGGCGCGCGGCTACCTGGGGCAGACGGGGCTGACGGCGGAGCGCTTCGTCCCCGACCCGTTCGCGGCCGACGGCGCGCGCCTGTACCGCACGGGCGACCGGGTGCGCTGGCGGGCGGACGGCACGCTGGAGTACTTCGGGCGCCTGGACGAGCAGGTGAAGGTGCGCGGATTCCGCGTGGAGCTGGGCGAGATCGACGCGGCGCTCCGCCGCGCCGGTGCCGACGACTGCGCGGTCGTCGTTCGCGGCGACGGCGGCGAGGCGCGGCTGGTGGCCTACGTGGCGGGCGATGCCGACGCGGAGACGCTGCGCGCGTCGCTCCGCCGCCGGCTGCCGGAGTACATGGTGCCGGACGCGTTCGTGGGCGTGGACGTGCTTCCGCTCACCCCCAACGGCAAGCTGGACCGCCCCGCGCTCCCCGCGCCCGCGTTCGCGGCCCCGGCGCACACGTACGTGGCCCCCCGCACGCCGACGGAGGAGGTGCTGGCGGGGATCTGGACCGAGGTGCTGGGGCGCGAGCAGATCGGGGTAAAGGACAACTTCTTCAAGATCGGCGGCCAGTCGCTGCTGGCGGCGCGCGTGGTGTCGCGCATCCAGGACGCGCTGGACGTGGAGATCGGCGTGGTTTCGCTCTTCGAGCACCCCACCATCGACGAGTTCGTGCGCCTGCTGTCGGCGGCCCCGTCGCTGGCGGCGGAAAGCTGGAACGCGGCGCCGGCGCCCGGCTCCGCGTCCAGTCCCCAGCACCTGCTCTCCGTGATGGACGAGCTCACAGACGAGGAACTGGACCGCCTGCTCGCGGGCGACCTGGGGGATTGATCCAGGCCGCCATCCCAGGAACAATCACGCGGAGGACGGGAGATGGAAAGATGAGGACGCGGAGAAACGATGTGCGCCGCGTCCTCTCTTTTTTCCTCCGCGTCCTCCGTGTGATTCATGTCGAGTCGATGCCTGTACCGGAAGTCTGAAGCGCGGTGCGTGGCGGCCGGGATCTGGCCATCGATCATGAATGTTGCGGCCGATCCGTCCACGGCCAAAGCTTGTTCATGCGTGGGACGAATCCAGCCGCGCACAGACTGTGGTTGCAAACGCGTGCATCCTCGCCCCCGCAGCACCCATGATCGCACTCCTCCGCCACCTGCTCTCCATCCTGCTGCTGCCGTTCACGGTGGTGGCCGTGGCGCCGTATGCGCTGCTGCGCTCGGACGCCGCGGCCGCGCTTCGCTGGGACCCCGCCTCCGCGGAGCTCGCGTGGGGGATGCGCGGGGCCGGCATCGGCGTGTTCCTGGCGGGATTCGCACTCTTCGCGTGGTGCGTGGTGCTGTTCGCGCGGGTGGGGCGGGGAACGCTGGCGCCGTGGGACCCCACGCGGCGCCTGGTGGCGGCGGGTCCGTACCGCCACGTGCGCAATCCCATGATCACCGGCGTCGCGCTCATGCTCGCGGGCGAGGCGCTGCTGTGGCGCTCGGGCGTGCTGGCACTCTGGCTGTGCGCCTTCTTCGCCATCAACCACACGTACTTCCTGCTTTCCGAAGAGCCCGGGATGGAGAAGCGGTTCGGCGACGACTACCGCCTGTACCGGCAGAACGTCCCGCGCTGGATCCCGCGGCTGCGGCCGTGGACGGGCCTCGATCACCCGGCACCCCGGCCCGTGCGCGGCCGCGTGTGATCGACAGTCTCCATCCTGAAGGGCCATCTGTGATGCGGACTGAGTCGGGGCGCGGGTTCAAGCGAGTTCCGGCTGAGGCTCCGATACACTGCGTTCAAGTCCGGGCCAGCTTCTCCTGATCGCGATCAGGTGGATGTGTACCCGGGCGAACCTCAGTCCCTGTAGCCACGATCTGGACGGGTGCTTTGGCGAGACCTGCTACCACACTTGTGTTTGAGAATTGGGCAAAGTCGAGCTCAGAGTGTGTTTAAGAAACTCTCCCCACGATTGATTTCCTGAGGGAGGCGCCGCCGGAACCGTTTCCCGGACTGGATCCATGGCGCCGACCGAAGGATCTGGCCCGCATGACCGGGGGTTGGCACTCGGCGGGAAGCCTGCCCCTCGGTCGCGCGGAGTAGATCCTTCGGTCGCGCGCAAAGAATTGTGCGCGTTTAAGTTGCCGGCGTGCGCTCCCTCAGGAAATCAAGCGCGGGGGTCTTGCGAAGTACGATCCTAAACACCCTCTCATTGAAAAAACGCGGATGCCGTCTCTTCGCCGGCCGCAGCCGCTCTGCCAAGGATCTCCGGCCTTCTGCGATATATCCATCCGGTCCGCGATCGGCCGTCGTGCCGCATCGATCGTCGACGTACGGCCGTTGGAAAGCCGGTCGTACCGGACGGTTTGCCATCGCGACGGCCGGATGCGGACCGGAGGCGCACGGCAGGATGCATCAGGCCCTTGGTAGATGGGGTGCTGCCGGGGCGAGGACGGGATCCGCGTTTTTCGGAGAGGCACCATAGGCAAGATTGACGCGGCGGAGGCGGATGCCTGGCCTGGCACATCGTCCACCTGATCGCGATCAGTAAAAGTGTGCCCGTGCCGGAGGCTCGGATGCGCGCCGGCAGAATCGAGGGGCCGGCCTTTTGTTGATAGAGGCCGGCCCCTTGTCGTGCGCAGGAGATCCTTCGGTCACGCGCAATCGGTTGCGCTCCCACGGGTTCCGGGCGGCGCTCTCCTGGAGCTCAACACGGGGAAAGGGTTAGGTTTGGATGCCTCCGCTCACCCGATAACAGGTTCCCAAAGGAATTGCATTCCGCTCGTGCGGATCACCCGTCGTGCGTCCGCCGGCGACCGATTTCACCTGTGCGCACGCTTGCGATCGCGCGTCCGCTCCGCGAACTTCGCCGCGAAGCGCGGACCCGGCCGGATGGCCGATGCGGGCGCGCTGCACGTCATCCAATCCACCTCCCCTTGGAGAATCGCCATGGCCACCGGAACGCCGCGAAAGATCTTCGTCAACCTGGCCGTGGAGGACCTGCCGCGGTCCGTGGCCTTCTTCACGAAGCTCGGCTTTGCGTTCAACGCGCAGTTCACGGATGAGAGCGCCACCAGCATGATCATCAGCGACGACGCGTACGTCATGCTGCTGGTGCGCGACCG
>DASQZE010000135.1:0-3313 GCA_035638875.1 Longimicrobium sp. | reverse complement strand
GACTTCGTGCCCGTGTACCTGGCGGGGGGGCTGGTGCTGGGGCACGCCGTGTACGCCACGCGCTCCGTGTGGGCGGGCGTTCTGCTGCACGTGGCGTGGAACGCGGGGGCGCTGGCGTTCGGCGCCGCGGTCCCGGACTGGGACCCCACGGGCAAGGGATGGGCGGTGGCGGCGCCGGCCGCGGGGGTGGCGGCGCTCAGCCTGGTGTGGTGCGCGTGGGGGGTGCGGCGCATGCACGATGCGGCCGCGGCGCGCACGGACGCCCGCGGGGCGGCGCCGCGCCGCCCCGTGGAATCGTCCTGACGGCGGGCTACGACTCGGTGGCCGCGTAGCGCGCCTGCAGCTCGCTCACCCACGACGGGCGCGGCTTGCCGCTCTGCTCGTAGCCGCGGGCCACGCAGTCGATCAGGCACGCCGCCGTCTCGCGCCGCGGGTCCGGCGACAGGTCGTGCACCAGCACGGCCAGCGCGGCGGAGGCATCCTGCGACACCACCTCGCCCGCCTGCAGCGACGCGTACTGCACGTACCAGTTGCGCAGGCGGCGCAGCGTGGGCGAGTACGGCGCCGTGCCCAGCAGGAACTTCTTCAGCCCCGTGGGGCTCATCCCGATCTCCCGCGCCACGCTGCGCAGCGACGTGTTCTCCACCCTGGCCGCCGCGGTCTCCCGCAGGTGCTTGATGGTGGCGTTGCGGGGATCGGCCGCGTTGTTCTCCCTCATTCTCCGAGAATCCTTACCCAAGGTGTGCCAAAGGGTGCTCCGGCGCCGGATCACGACACCATCATAATACCGAAGAAATTCCGAAGCAAGGGTCGTGCGAGAACGTGTAAAGGTGCGCACACCGAGCACTTAGACGATGTTCGACAGCTCTCCCCGGATCCCTCCCGGCCCTGGCCGCGGCCTCCGCACACTGTTCCGGCGGAGGCGCGAACGGAGTGGACGACTTGGTCCCCCGCCCCCCCGGCGGTGTCCACGAGTGACCACCTGTGGCGCGTTGGGTGCGGAGGGTGATGTGTCAGAATCTCTGAACCCGCCGTTAAGAAAGCAAGAATCACGTTCCATCCCAAACACATTATACACCGACTGCCATCTAAATGGGCGCCTTTTGTGGCTACAGGAATCCGAAATGGCGCAATGCATGCTTTCGCTCCTCGTCCGGTGCCCGCACGGAGCGCGAAGCGCGACGCGGATACCGAGATACCGGGGCAGCGCGGGTGCCCTCCGGGGGCCGCTTTCCATCGTCCGGAGGCCGTACGAAGCTGGCCGGTCCGGAGCGATCGTTACACCGGTCGCATTGCCCCCAACCCCGCGCCCGTGCATACTTTGCAAAAGCAGCCGTGACACACTCCCGGGGGAACGGCGCCGTCGCGCCGTCCGCCGTTACAGAAAGCTCCATCCATGCACGCCGAAGAATCGTCCGTTCCCGTCCCGCTCGCCCCGCAGCCGTCCGAGGCGCCGCCCATCCCGCTGAACGCGCCCCTGGCGGAGCCCGGCCTCACGGCCCCCCCGGCCTTTGTTACGCCGCCCCTGCCGCAGGCCGTGCAGCCGCAGCCGGTGCCGCCGGGCGCGCCGCTGGACCACCCGGCGCTCTACTTCAACCGCGAGCTGGGGCTGCTGGACTTCAACTGGCGCGTGCTGGCGCAGGCCCGCGACCCCCGCGTGCCCCTGCTGGAGCGGGTGCGGTTCCTGGCCATTACCAGCGGCAACCTGGACGAGTTCTTTCAGAAGCGCGTGGGCGGCCTCAAGCGGCAGGTGGCGGCGGGGGTGCAGACGCCCTCGCTGGACGGCCGCGGCCCCGGCGAGCAGCTGTCGCTCATCGCGGCGGCGGCGGCGGAGATGTACGTGGCCATCACCTACGCGTGGGAAAAGGAGCTCTGCGCCCTGCTGCGCGACGAGGCCGACGTGGTGGTGAGCGACTGGCCGGAGCTGGACGGCGCGCAGCAGAAGGAGCTCAACCGCTACTTCCGCGAGAACATCTACCCCGTGCTCACCCCGCTGGCGGTGGACCCCGGGCATCCGTTCCCCTTCATCAGCAACCTGAGCCTTTCGCTGGCGGTGCTCATGCGCCACGCCGCGCGCAACACCATGCACTTCGCGCGGCTCAAGGTGCCCACCAACCAGGGCCGCTGGGTGCCCGTGCCCTTTTCGCCGCACCGCCACCACGTGGTGCCCGTGGAGCAGCTCATCCAGGCGAACATCGCGGAGCTGTTTCCGGGGATGGAGATCGTCACGGCCAGCGCCTTTCGCGTTACGCGCAACGCCGACGTGGACCGCGACGACGACGAAGCCGAGGACCTGCTGGAGATGATCAGCGAGGAGCTGCGCGAGCGGCGGTTCGCGCCCGTGGTGCGGCTTGAGGTGGAGCGGGGGATGCCCCCCGAGGTGCGCGACCTGCTCGTGCGCGAGATGGAGCTGGACCGCAGCGACGTGTACGAGACGGCCAACCTGGTGGACCACGCGGACTGCATGTCCATCGCCGAGGTGGACGTGCCGGCGCTCAAGTACGAGCCGTGGGAGCCCGTGATCCCCGAGCTGCTGAGCCACGAGGGGGAGACGGAGGACGAGAAGAACATCTTTGCCATCCTGCGCCGCCACGACGTGCTGGTGCACCACCCGTACGAATCGTTCACGGGGAGCGTGCAGCGGCTGCTGGACGAGGCCGCCAACGACCCCCGGGTGCTGGCCATCAAGATGACGCTGTACCGCACGGGCGGGCAGTCGCCGGTGGTGCAGTCGCTGCTGCGCGCGGCGGAGCGGGGCAAGCAGGTGGCCGTGCTGGTGGAGCTCAGCGCCCGCTTCGACGAGGCCAACAACATCGCCGGGGCGGAGCAGATGGAAGACGCCGGCGTGCACGTGACGTACGGGCTCGTCGGCCTCAAGACGCACAGCAAGGTGACGCTCGTGGTCCGGCTGGAAGACGGGCGCCCGCGCACCTACTGCCACATCGGCACGGGCAACTACCACGCGAAGACCACGCGCCTGTACACGGACCTGGGGCTGCTCACGGCCAACCCGGAGATCGGCGCGGACCTGGTGAACTTCTTTCACTTCCTTACCGGCTACGCGCCCGACCAGCACTACCACCGGTTGATCGTGGCCCCGCGCGACATGCGTCGGGTGATGGAGGAGCGCATTCGCCGCGAGGTGCAGACGCAGCGCCAGGGGGGCACGGGGCGGATCGTGGCCAAGATGAACGCGCTGGACGACGCGGAGATCATCCAGGAGCTGTACCGGGCATCGCAGGAGGGGGTCAAGGTGGACCTGATCGTCCGCGGGCACTCGCGGCTGCGGCCGGGGCTGCCGGGGTACAGCGAC
>DASQZE010000134.1:0-2229 GCA_035638875.1 Longimicrobium sp. | reverse complement strand
GAAACCCTTCTCCCGGTTAGATCCATGGCGCCGACCGAAGGATCTGGCCCGCATCACCGAGGGCTGGCAACGTGGCGGGAGGCCCGCCCCCCGGTTGTGCGGAGTAGATCCTTCGGTCGCGCGCAAAGACCTGTGCACGTTTAGGTTACCCGCGTGCGCTCCCTCAGGAAATCAAACCGAGTGTTCGAAGCCCGGGAGGAATCTTAAACACACTCTAAGCGGCGGACTGATCCAAAGAGCGCGCGGACCATTCTTTCTGCTGCGGCGGGTCGGCTACGGGCAATGTAATCGGCAATTGCGCCAACTTGCTCCAAAGCGAGGGGAGACCAGATGATCTTCACCGTCGGATCCGAGCAAGAATTTGCTGCTCTGCAGCGTCATGTTCAATTCCTTCGCCACGTGCGATCTGCTCTTCAGCGACTCTAATATCTTCCAACACCTCCGCCCGTTCAACCAGACGCTCGTATTCCAGCACATCGAGCAGCACTGCCGCGCCCCGGCCGTGCTGCGTCAGCACGATCGGTCGCTGCGTCGTCTGTACCTGTTCTACGAATGCGGCAGCGTTCGCACGAAACTCGGAGAGCGGACGGACGTCCTCGCTAATTAGAATACTGGACATGGTAAGATCTCCTGGGGAGTACGTTTCTTCGTACGTAATATTGTACTATCAATGTGGTTGGTGAGCAACTGCCGCACGAGGCGGTTGATGCTGGCCGGTTAATGGCACGGGGCGTGACACGGGGCAGGAGTCTGGATGGCGCGAGGACGATCGCCATCATCCCCGCTGAGGAAACTGAACGATGATCCCCTCCCACGCGGATCCGGCGGACCGGGTGCTGGTGATCGGCTTTACCTGGGCGCCGCGGTCGCACGAGGTGCGCGACTTTCTGGCCCGCGCCCGGGTGCCGTACCTGTTCCGGGACTTCGAATCCAACGACAAGGCCCGCGCACGCGCCGACGCGCTGGGCGTAACGGACAAGCAGCTGCCCCTGCTCATCTTTGGCGACGGGACGTGGCTGGCGAACCCGTCCGACCCCGAGCTGGCGGAGCAGGTAGGCCTCAGCACGGAGGCGGAGTCGCCCTACTACGACCTGGTGATCGTGGGCGCGGGGCCGGCGGGGCTGGCCGCGGCGGTCTACGGCGCCAGCGAGGGGCTGCGCACGGTCCTCATCGACCGCGAAGCACCCGGCGGGCAGGCGGGGATGAGCTCGCTGATCGAGAACTACCTGGGCTTTCCCGAGGGATTGAGCGGCAGCGAGCTGGCCGGGCGCGCGGTGCGGCAGGCGGAGCGGTTCGGCGCGGAGATGGTGGTGGCGCGCGACGTGGTCGAGTTGCGCGTGGAAGAGCCCAACCGCGTCATCGTACTGGATGACGGGCAGGAGCTGCGCGCGGGGGCCGTGCTGCTGTCGCTGGGCGTGTCGTGGCGGATGCTGGAGGCACCCGGCTGCGAGAGCCTGATCGGCCGCGGCGTGTACTACGGCGCGGCGGCGGCCGCCGTGCCCACCTGCCGCGACCGCGACGTGTACCTGCTGGGCGCCGGCAACTCCGCGGGGCAGGCGGCGCTGTACCTGGCGCGCTACGCCAGGTCGGTGACGATGGTGGCGCCGGAGGCGGACTTCGCGGAGAAGATGTCGGAGTACCTGCTGAGCCGCGTGCGCGACACGCCCAACCTGCACCTGCGCCCGGGCGCCAAAGTGGTCTCCGCCGAGGGCGACGGGATGCTGCAGACCATCACCATCGAAGACGTGGAGACGGGCGCGCAGGAGACGGCGGAAACCAGCACGCTCTTCGTGTACATCGGCGCGGCGCCGCGGACCGAGTGGCTGCAGGGCACCATCGCCCTGGACGACAAGGGGTTCATCAACACCGGCCGCGCCTGCCTGGACGACGATTGGACGCTGGAGCGCCACCGCTTTCTGCTGGAAACGAGCATGGCCGGCGTGTTCGCCGCGGGCGACGTGCGCGCGGGCTCCGTCAAGCGCGTGGGCGTTGCCGTGGGGGAGGGGTCGATGGCCATCCAGTTCATCCACGAGCACCTGCGGGGGGAGTGACGGCTGGAGGAGGCTGACGTCCGTCAGGGGAGCCGAAGTCCCGCACAGAGCGAATGAATTCGCCGCAGCGACCACACGAAGTCCGCCTGCGCGGACTCTCCGTCGCGGGAGAGTGCCACGCCGGCGCACAGGCCGAGTGGGAATGAAGTTCGCCCCCTCCTGCCCGCGGAGCGGGGGA
>DASQZE010000133.1:0-12993 GCA_035638875.1 Longimicrobium sp. | reverse complement strand
CAAGGTTGCGGGAAGCAGGCCCCGTCTGCGACGGGGAGGCCCTCTCCCCCGCCGTCTTCGCCGCTCGTTCCTCGCGGCTCGCGGCGACCCCTCCCCCAAACTGCGGGGGAGGGGTTGTACTCAGGTCACTTTTGCTTTCCTCGGTTTTTTCGAAGAGGCACGCTGTCGGCGTCGGAGGTGGATGTCTGCCTGCCACATCATCCACCTGATCGCGATCGGTAAGAGCGTGCCTGTGCCGGAAATTCGGCTGACGCCGCGGGATGGGCGCGCGGTTCGGCGACATCCCGTGGATGGAGGCCGCGACTTGAAACGAAGTCACCTGACGTGAAAAGAAGTCACGTCACGGACGGTCGAGTCCCGTGACCGCCAGGGCATTCTCCCCTTCCCCCGCGTGATCGGCGGCGTCAGCACGGCGGATGAAACTCACGGAGGGGGTGTGGCGTACCCAGCAGCGCCAACCGTGCCGCACCCCTTCTGATCTCCGGCTCCCATGCTGATCGCCATTGCCCTGGCCGCGCTGCTCCAGGGCCCCGCAGCCGCCCCCGCGGCCACGCCGCAGGATTCCGCCTCCGCGTACCTGGATCCCGGCGCCGCGGCCCTGCTGCGCGGCGCCCGCGAGCGCCGCGCACGCGTGGAGCGCAGCATCGACCGGTACCAGGTCACTGCGCGCGAACGCGTGAACGCCGGCCTCACCGCCGCCAGCCGCGAGCGCACGCTCTTCGGGCGCGAGACGGCCGTGCGCATCCAGTGGCAGCGCGGGCAGACGGGCGTGGTGCGCGTGCTGGGCGCGCGCGAGGCCTCGCCCTCCACCAGCCGCGGCATCACCGTGCCCGAGGACCTGCAGTCCGAGGTCACCAGCCTGGCGTTCGACCCGGACGAGCTGCAGCTCAACCTCTTCCAGTTCGGCGCGGGCAGCCAGGGCGAGGACCCGGACGAGGAGGACGACGACGACGATCCGGCGGATGCCCGCGTCCGGCGCGACAGCGCGGGCACGGAGGTCAACCTCCGCGTGGGCGAGCCGCTCGACCCGCTGCGGCCGGGGAGCGAGGCGCACTACCGCTTCCGCTCCGGCGACACCAGCAGCGTACGGCTCCCGGACGGCTCGCAGCTGCGGCTGATCCAGCTGGAGGTCATCCCCCGCCGGCGAGAGTTCGAACTGCTGCGCGGCACCCTGTGGATTGACGAGCAGACCAAGGGCGTCGTGCGCAGCGTGCTGACGACGGCGCGTCCGTTCGACCTGCGGCGCGACACCGGCGACGACGTGCCGCGCGTGCTGAACACCTTTGGCGCCATCCAGGCCGAGGTGCGCTACGTCACGGTGGAGTACGCGCTTTTCCAGGGCCGCTTCTGGCTCCCGCGGCTGGTCGCCATCGACGCGGAGGCCAACCTGGGCGTGCTGGCCGGCATCCCCGTGCGCTACGAGCGCAGCTACTCGGACTACGAGGTGCAGGCCGCCGCCGTGCCCGAGCGGGCGCCCATCACCGTCTTGGCGCAGCAGCGGGTGGATTCCACGGCCGCACGCGTGTGCCGCGACGAGGCCAAGGCCGCGGGCGAGACCTGCGACTGCAGCAACGACCGCTGCCGCCGCTGGCGCGTGGAGGTGCCCGCGGACTCGGCGGCTCTGCTCGCCAGCCCCGACCTGCCGCCCCCGCTGGCGGACGGCAACGCACGCTTGATCACGGGCGAGGAGGTGGAGTCGCTGGCCCGCGTGCTGGATCCCTCCATCGGCAGTATGGGCGACTTTGCCCCGGAGCTCACCATGCGATGGACGGCGCTGCGCTACAACCGCGTGGAGGCACTCTCCATGGGCGCGCGGGCGGACGTGGCGTGGGGGCCCCTCGCGGCGGACGGGCAGCTGCGCGTGGGGACGGGCGACCGCGAGGTGAGCGCGGAGCTGGGGATCGCGCGCGAGTCGCTGGCGCGGCGCACGCGGCTGGGCGGCTACCGCCGGCTCGCCACGTTCGATCCGGGGAGCCGCGCCCTTTCGTTGAGTGGATCGCTCAACGCGCTGGTGCTGGGCCGCGACGAGGCGGACTACATTCGCGCGAGCGGCGCCGAGCTGACGAGCGAGCCCGTGCGCTTCGGGCGCTGGATGTACGCGTGGCGCCTGTTCGGCGAGCACCAGCATCCCGTGAGCCGCACCACGCAGCTCACCCTGGCCCGCGCCTGGGACGAGGAGCCGTTCCGCGGCGTGCGTCCGGCCGACCGCGCGGACCAGGCGGGCGCCTCGCTCGCCCTGGCGCGGACGTTCGGCGGCGACCGGTCGCCGGCGCGCCTCACCCTGGGCACGTGGGCGGAGGGACAGGCGGGCACCTTCGGCTTTGGGCGCGGGCAGGTGACGGCGCGGATGGGCGCGCCCTCCCTGGGCCGCTTTGCCCTGGCGCTGGAGGCGGCCGCGGGCACCTCCGCCGGCGACGTGCCGCTGCAGGGGCTGTGGTACCTGGGGGGGACGACGACCGTGCGCGGCTACGAGGGCGCGCTCCTGGGCGGCGAGTCGTTCTGGCGGGCGCGGGCGGAGGTGGCCACGCCGCTCCCCGCCGCGCGGCTGGTGCTGTTCAGCGACGCGGGATGGGCCGGCCCGCGCGACGGCTGGGATTTCGACCCGCCGCTCCTTTCCGCCGGCGTGGGCGCCAGCGTGCTGGACGGGCTCATCCGCCTGGACGTGTCGCGCGCCCTCCGCTCGCCCACGGGCTGGCGGGTGGACCTGTACCTGGACGGCTCGCTGTAGTCCGGCCGGCGGATCGTGGATGACGGAAAGGGGAGCCCGCGCGGGCTCCCCTTTCGCGTCTCGGGCAAACCGTCCGCCGATCCGTATCCCCTACTCGCCGGTGATGGGGCAGATGCCCAGCGTCGGGGGCGGGCAGTAGAAGCACCGCGTGTGGGGCGTGGGATACAGCGGGCACATGGGTGGGTACGAGTTCACGCTTTCCGGCACCGCCTCCCCCTCGTCCGAGGTCTTGAACGAGGAAACGACCAGGTCGTCCGGATCGAGCTTCATGGGCCCCTCCTGCGGTCAGGGTAGTGCGTGTGGCGCGCGTCAGCGCCTCCGCCACTCCGGCAAGCGGCGCGCCCTCGGACCAAAAAAGGGAGCCCCGGCGGAACTCCCCTTTCTCGTTCTCCGCGGACGTGCGGACGCTCAGTTCACCCCGATCTCGACGGTCAAGGGATCGGTGCGCGGGCAGTATACGCAGTACGTCGCGGGCGTGGGCTCTTCCGGACGGGTCGTGACCGCTTCCTCCTCGGCCGCGGTCACGTCCGCCGTCTCGAACGACGAAACGACCAGCTCTTCGGGATTCAGCTTCATCGGATCGCTCCTGTGCGTGAAGGGGATGGGGTCCGCGGCGACTCCGCGGTTCCCGCCGATGGGCCGGACGCGCCGTCCGGCCCGTGGAGGGGAGCAGGACGGGCCTACTGGGTCACGATGACGACCGTTCCGGGCTCCGTGCCGATGGTCGGGGGCGGGCACCAGTAGCAGCGCGTCATGGGCGTGGGATCGTTCGTGCCGCCCGGGCCCTCGATGCCCGCCACGCTCTCCGCCGTCGGGAACGACGAAACGACCAGCGCATCAGGATTCAGCTTCATGGGCACGCTCCCTGGATGATGGGCGAAAGATGCGTATCGGCGCGGCCGCGAAGCCGCTGTTCGCGTTCGCGGCCGCGCCGGAAATGGAAGGGGGAGCCTGCGGCCCCGCCTTCCGGACGGCGTCAGCGGATGCCGTACGCGCCGCCGGGCTTGATCACGGTATCCACGTCCGCCGGCTCGCCCGGGCAGTCGAAGCAGCGCGTCTGGGGCGTGGGGTCGTCCGTCGTGGGCAGGCCCACGGCGCGGGCAAAGGTCGTCTCGAACGACGATACGACCACGTCTTCGGGGTTCAGCTTCATGGGAGCTCCTTGCAAATGGGGTGTGGTCACGGGCGGCGCACCGCCGCCCCGTCCTGCTCAGCCGGCCACGGCGACGGTGCCCGGCTGGACGACGCCCGGCTCGATGACGGCCACGGGGCAGTCGAAGCAGCGCGTGGCGGGCGTCGGGTGGTTGGGGCCGATGGTCCCCGGCAGCGCCGCGGCCTCGTCCGAGGTTTCGAACGTCACGACGACCAACTCTTCGGGATTCAGCTTCATGTCAGGGCTCCTGGCGTAAGGGATGGGGCTTCCGTTCCGCCCGTTCAGGCGGTGACGATGACGGTGCCGGCGGTGCCCAACGACACGACCACCAGCGCTCCGGGATTCAGCTTCACTTGCGTCCCCTGCGTGAAGGGCTACGCGCAGTCGTACGTGGCCGGCGGGCAGACGAAGCACCGCGTGGCCGGCGTGGGAAACGCGGTGCACGTGTACGTGGCCAGGGCCAGCTCCGACTCGGCGGCGGCATCGGTCGTATCGAACGACGTCACCTGGAGGTCATCGGGGTTCAGCTTCATGGCATGCTCCGGGTGAACACGGTGATCGGAAAAAGAGGGCGGCGGGCCCGCGGGGGACCCGCCGCCGGCCGGCGATCAGGGATTCTCGGGCGGCGGGCACCAGCGGCACCCCGTGTCCGGCGTCGGGTTCTGCGGCCCGATGATGGGCTGCAGCGCGTCCTGGTCGCCGATGTCGAACGACGTGACGATCAGGTCCTCGGGATCGAGTCTCATGGCGGATCTCCTCGCGCGATGGATCAGTCGCAGACGAAGCAGTACATCTGCGGCGTCGGGTGGCCGGTGTCCACGATGGGCGACAGGATGTCTGCCTGCCTCCCTGCCGAACTCAGTAGCAGTCCTGCGTACGCACCGGGCAGATGTAGCACCAGGTGGCGGCCGTGGGATCGTTGGGGTTGGGGATGATGGTACCCAGCGTCGGCTCCTGCGGCCGGACGGTGGTGAACGACGTGACCTCCAGGTCGTTGACGTCCAGCTTGGGCTTCTGCATTGGTGAGGCTCGCTTCCTGGATGTTGGGAAAAAGGGGCCCGCGCGGACCATCGCCCGGCGGGCCCGGTGTTCGCACGCCGCGGGGCGCGCGGTCAGGGCGCCACGGCCGCGTCGCCCGGCGGGCACCATCCGCACCCCGTGCCGGGCGTGGGCGGGCCGAACGTACCCGGCGAGTCGCCCAGCTCCGTGCTCGTGCCGAACGAGGTGACGACCAGGTCTTCGGGATCCAGCCGCATGAGGCCTCCCTCGCTCAGGTGTACTCGCAGACGAAGCAGCGCGAGTTGGGCGTCGGGTCCAGCGGGCGGTACGGGCCCACGACGGCGGCATCGCCCCCGCCCACGGCCACGCTGGCCTGGGCCTGGTCCGCACCGGTCTCGAACGACATCACGTCCAGGTCTTCGGGATTCAGCTTCATGGTACTTTCTTCAGGTGGATGGGTGGCTGCCGCCGGCTACTCGACCGGCAGTCGAGAATAGCGGCGGGCAGATGAAGCAGCTCGTCATCCGCGCCGGTTCGCACTTGGTGTACGTGCTGGGCGGGCAACGAGATTATCAGCACCAGCAGGTGCAGGGGCCGTTTCCGCCGTGGTCGATCTCCGACGCGTTGAGCTCGTAGGCAAGGCTCTGGACACCATCATGTTCGCAGGTGGTGACGAACGGCGTCACGTCCAGCTCTTCGGGATTCAGCTTCATGGTGCTCTCCCTGGGCAGAAGGTCAGTCGCAGACGAAGCAGCGCGAGGCCGGCGTGGGGTCCATCGGGTTGTACGGGCCGATGAGCGCCGCGCCGCCCAGGTAGGCCTGCGCCAGCTCCGCGTTCGGGTCCGTGGCGAACGACACGACGTCCAGATCCTCGGGGTTCAGCTTCATGGTGGTGCTCCTGTGGATGAGGGGGTGCTACCAGCAGCCCGAGTCGCTCCCGCAGAACTCGCAGAACGTGGCTGCCGTGGGCGAGCCTGTGCGGGGCCGGATCGGGGACTGCGCTGCATGGGCGGCGGTCATGGGGAACGACTCCACGTCCAGCGCTTCGGGCGTCAGCTTCATCGTGTTCCCGCCTCCCCGTTCAGGGGTCGACCGGGCAAAAGAAGCAGCGCGTCTCGCCCGTGGGATCGGCCGTGTAGGGCTTGAAGGTCCCGTACTGGCTGTAGTCGGCGGTTACGTCGAACGAGGTGACCAGCAGGTCCTGGAGGTCGAGCTTGGGCTTTTCCATGGGACAGCTCCGGGCAAGGGGTTTCTGGCCGTGAATCGAGCCGCACGTCAGGGCGTGGCCGGGACGGCTCCCCGGCGCGGCGCATGGAGGCCCGCGTCGTCCACGACCGGCCCACAGCCGTCGCGGCAGGTCTGTCCGCGGATGGCCGGTGCCGCCCGTCCACCGCTTCGCTTGCTCCCCCGTGGTGCCGAACGACGCGACGGCCAGGTCTGCCGGCCTGGAACCTCGACATCGGCCTGCACCAGCGGCGCGGGGTGACGCATGGCTTTCGTTGAAGATGCACAAACAAGCGGGAAAAGCAAGTCTCTCTCCGTAAACGTTCAGCCCCCGCTGCCGGCACAGGCAGCGGGGGCTGAAGTTTTCCATCGTCATCCGCCGGGGCGGATGGGGCCGATCACGCCGACTCGGCGCGCTCGCTCAGGACCGTGACCTGGTTGTCGGCCACCTGGAGGAAGCCGCCGGCCACCGTGTAGCGGGACTCCTGCCCCCCGCTGGTGATCCGCAGGCTTCCCTCGCCCAGCAGCGCCATGAGCGGCGCGTGGCCGCGCAGGATGCCCAGCGAGCCGTTCAGGGCGGGCGCGATCACCTGGTCGGCCGTGCCCTCGAACACGGTACGCTCGGGCGAAAGCACCACCACGTGCAGGGCGCCGGCGCCCGTGCCCGCCGCCGGGGCCGCCATCAGCCGCCCGCCTCGAGCTTGCGGGCCTTCTCCAGCGCGCCCTCGATGCCGCCCACCATGTAGAACGCCTGCTCCGGCAGGTGGTCGAACTCGCCGGCGACCACCCGCTCGAACGACTCGATGGTCTCGGACAGCTTCACGTACTCGCCCGGCGTGCCCGTGAACTGCTCGGCCACGTGGAACGGCTGCGAAAGGAAGCGCTGCAGGCGGCGGGCGCGGCCCACCGTGACCTTGTCCTCTTCCGACAGCTCGTCCATGCCCAGGATGGCGATGATCTCCTGCAGCTCCTTGTAGCGCTGCAGAATGCGCTGCACCGCCGTCGTCACGTTGTAGTGGCGCTCGCCGATGAACTGCGGGTCCACGATGCGCGACGTGGAGTCCAGCGGGTCCACGGCCGGGTAAATGCCGATTTCCGTGAGCGCGCGGCTGAGCACCGTGGTGGCGTCCAGGTGCGCGAACGCCGTGGCCGGCGCCGGGTCCGTGAGGTCGTCCGCGGGTACGTAGATGGCCTGCACCGACGTGATGGAGCCGTCGCGCGTGGAGGTGATGCGCTCCTGCAGGCCGCCCATCTCCGTGGCCAGCGTGGGCTGGTAGCCCACCGCCGACGGCATGCGGCCCAGCAGCGCGGACACCTCGGAGCCGGCCTGGGTAAAGCGGAAGATGTTGTCCACGAAGAACAGCACGTCCTGCTTCTCCACGTCGCGGAAGTACTCCGCCACCGTCAGCCCGGCCAGGGCCACGCGCAGGCGGGCGCCCGGCGGCTCGTTCATCTGCCCGTACACCAGGGCCACGGACGACTCGGGAAGGTTGTCGTCCTTGATGAGCCCCGCCTCGCGGAACTCCAGCCACAGGTCGGTGCCCTCGCGGGTGCGCTCGCCCACGCCGGCGAACACCGAGCGGCCGCCGTGCCCCATGGCGATGTTGTGGATGAGCTCCTGGATGACCACCGTCTTGCCCACGCCCGCGCCGCCGAAGAGGCCGATCTTGCCGCCCTTTACGTACGGGGTGAGCAGGTCGATGACCTTGATGCCCGTCTCAAGCACCTCGGTGGTGCTCTCCAGGTTCACGAACAGGGGCGCGTCGCGGTGAATGGGCCAGCGCTCCATGGACGCGGGGATGTCGCCCCGCTCGTCCACCGGCTCGCCCAGCACGTTGATGATGCGGCCCAGCGCCGCGGCGCCCACGGGCACGGTGATGAAGCTGCCCGAGTCCACGATGTCCATGCCGCGCACCACGCCGTCGGTGGGCTGCATGGATACGGCGCGCACCTGGTTGCGGCCGATGTGCTGCTGCACTTCGAGCGTCACCTTGAGCGCGGGGCGCCCCTCGGCGGCCGGCTGGTCGATGACGAGGGCGTTGTAGATCTCGGGAAGCTTTCCCGAGAACTCCGCGTCGATGACGGGTCCGATGACCTGCACCACGCGGCCCACGTTGAGCGCGCCCGCGGGCACGGTGGCCCGCTCGGGGGCAATGGCTGCCATGTATCGTTCTCCTTGGTCGTGGATCGCGTGTTATTCCAGCGCCGCCGCACCGCCGACGATCTCGGCGATTTCCTGCGTGATGGCCGCCTGGCGGATGCGGTTGTACGTGCGGGTCAGGTCCTCGAGCAGGTCGCCCGCGTTGTCCGTGGCGTTCTTCATGGCCGTGCGCCGCGCCCCGTGCTCCGCCGCGCTCGTTTCCACCAGCGCGCGGTACACGCTGTTGCGCACGTACAGGGGAAGGATGCGCCCCAGGATCTCGTCCGCGCCGGGCTCCAGGATGTACTCCGTGTCGCCCGTGTCGCCGCCCTCGGGCGGGACCACGGGGAGCAGGTTCATCGTGGTGGGCGGTGTGCTGAGCGCCGAGTTGAACTTGGCGTACACCACGTACACCGCGTCCAGGTCACCGTCGATGAAGCGCTGCGTGAGCGCGTCGATGAGCCGCTCCGCGTCGGGCGCGCCCGGCTTGTCGCCGATGTCGGTCACGGCCGTGTGCAGCTGCTCGCCGGCAAAGCGAAAGAACTGGATGCCCTTTTTGCCCGACGCGTGCAGCTCGGCCTGGGCGCCCTCGGCCCGCAGGCGCTGCAGCAGCCCGCGCGCCTCGCGGATGAGGTTGGCGTTGAAGGCGCCGGCCAGGCCGCGGTTGCTGGTGATGAGCAGCACGGCCGCGTTGCGCACGGTGCCCGGCTGGCGCAGCAGCGGGTAGCGTGCCGCGAGCTCCGGCGTGAGCAGCCGGCCGATGACGTCGGCCAGCCGCTCGGCGTACGGACGCGCGGCCTCTACCCGGTCCTGCGCGCGCTTGAGCTTGGACGTGGAGACCATCTCCATCGTCCGCGTGATCTTGCGCGTGTTCTGGACCGAGCGGATGCGGCCCTTTAGTTCTCTGGCTTTGGCCATGTCAGGCTCTTATCGAAAGACGCACGCCTGGTCGATCAGTGCGTGAGTGCGTGAGTGCGTTAGTGCGGGAGTACGTGAGCGTCTCAACTTCCGCACTCACGCACTTCCGCACTCACGCACTTCAGTGCGACTGCCGCGCGCCCTGCGCGTTGGTCTCCGGCTTGGACGACATCCGCAGCTGCTCCTCCGACATCCGCCGGTTGGCGTCCGTCTCGTTCAGGATGGGGCTCTGGTGGTAGTCGTCCGTGCCCACCGGCGAGTGCGGGTCGGCGAAGAGCTCGGCGTAGCGCTCGATGGCCGCCTTGAGCCCCGTCTCCGTGTCGCCCGCCAGCGTCTTGGTGGTGCGGATGGCGTCCAGCACCTGCGGGTGCTGCGTGCGCAGGTACACGTGGAAGTCGCGCTCCCACGCCTTGACCTGCGGCAGGTCGACCCCGTCCAGGTAGCCGTTGGTCAGCGCGTAGATGATCGCCACCTGGTGCTCCACCGGCGCCGGCGCGTACTGGCCCTGCTTGAGGATCTCCACCGAGCGGGCGCCGCGCGCCAGCTGGCGCTGCGTCACCGCGTCCAGCTCCGAGCCGAAGGCCGCGAACGCCTCCAGCTCGCGGTACTGCGCCAGCTCGCCCTTGAGCTTGCCGGCCACCTGCTTCATGGCCTTGATCTGCGCCGAGCCGCCCACGCGGCTCACGCTGATGCCCACGTTCACCGCCGGCCGGACGCCGGAGTAGAACAGGTTCGACTCCAGGAAGATCTGCCCGTCCGTGATGGAGATCACGTTCGTGGGGATGTACGCCGACACGTCGCCCGCCTGCGTCTCGATGATGGGCAGCGCGGTGAGGGATCCGCCTCCCTCGGCGTCGCTCAGCTTGGCGGCGCGCTCCAGCAGGCGGCTGTGCAGGTAGAACACGTCGCCCGGGTACGCCTCGCGGCCCGGGGGGCGGCGCAGCACCAGCGACATCTGCCGGTACGCCACGGCCTGCTTGGAAAGGTCGTCGTACACGCAGAGGGTGGGCGCGCCCTTGCCCTCTTCGTTCTTGGTGTACATGAAGTACTCGGCCAGCGCGGTGCCCGCGTACGGCGCGATGTACTGCATGGGGGCCGGGTCCGACGCCGTCGCCGCCACCACGATGCTGTAGTCCATGGCGCCTGCGTCCGTGAGCCGCTGCACCACGCCCGCCACCGTCGAAGCCTTTTGGCCGATGGCGACGTACACGCAGATGACGCCCTGGCCCTTCTGGTTGATGATGGTGTCGATGGCGATGGCCGTCTTGCCCGTGCCGCGGTCGCCGATGATGAGCTCGCGCTGGCCGCGGCCAATGGGGATCAGGGCGTCGATGGCCTTGAGGCCCGTCTGCATGGGCTCGCCCACCGGCTTGCGGAGCACGATGCCCGGGGCAACGATGTCCACCTGGCGACGCGCCACGCTGGCGATGGGGCCCTTGCCGTCGATGGGCTCGCCCAGCGGGTTCACCACGCGGCCCAGGTAGCCGGGGCCCACGGGAATGTCGAGCACGCGGCCCGTGCGGCGCACCTGGTCGCCCTCGTGCAGCACGGTCCAGTCGCCCAGCACCACCGCGCCGATGTTGTCCTCTTCCAGGTTCAGCGCCAGCCCGGTGACGATCTCGCCCGTCTCGCCGGCGGTGAACTCGAGCATCTCGCTGGACATGGTGCCCATGAGGCCGTAGACGCGCGCAATGCCGTCCTTGACCTCGAGCACCGAGCCCACCTGCTCCGCCTGCAGGGCGTCCTCGTACCGCTCGATCTCGCCGAGCAGCACGTTCTTGATCTCGCTTGCGCGAAGCTGGGAATCGACCGTCGCCATCTCGTTTATCCTCTGCTCAAGGTCCAGCGTGCCGCTGGAGTGACCGAGTACCTAGTGCCAAGTACCAAGTTGCCCGCCGGGGGCAGCTGGACCATCGTAGACAAGTTCCGCACACCTCATCCGGCGGCGGCGCGCTCCGGGAGCGCCGCGTCGCCGCCGTTCCATCCGTCAGACCGCCGTGGCCGTCAGACCGCGGCCGCGGGGGCCGCCAGGGGCGGCAGGTCCACCGCCAGCAGCCGGCGGCGCAGCTGGGCCGCCCGGGTGCGCAGCGAGCCGTCCAGGATCTGGTCGCCCACCTGCACCACGATTCCGCCCAGCAGCTCGGGATCCACCGTAAAGGTGGGGATCACCGTCTTGCCCAGGCGGTCGGCCAGCGAGTTGCCGATCTCCGCCTGCAGGGCGGCGTCGGGCTCGTGGCTGATGGTGACCCGCACCCGCACCCGCCCCATCCGCTCGTCCACCAGCGCGCGGTACGCGGCGGCGATCTCCGGCAGCAGCGCCTGGCGCCGCTTGTCGGTGAGCACCATCACGAAGCGCACGAACATCTCCGGCGCGCGG
This sequence comes from Longimicrobium sp., assembly GCA_035638875.1. GTDB lineage: Bacteria > Gemmatimonadota > Gemmatimonadetes > Longimicrobiales > Longimicrobiaceae > Longimicrobium. Next base: position 1,454 of record DASQZE010000133.1, on the reverse strand, counting down.
CCGCCCAGGGCCAGCTGCAGCGCCGCCTTCTTCTGCTCGGGCGCAATGCGGGGCGTTTCCAGGAACTGCTTGAAGCGCGGGTCGCCCTCCACCAGGGCCGCCAGGGATTCGGCGGCCTGCCCGAACGCTTCCATCCCGCCCTCGCCGCCGTGGCGCTCGGCCAGGGACAGCAGCGTCTCGGCGTAGTTGCGGGCGATGATCTCGGAGCGCACGGCTCAGGCCCTCGCGGCGGGCTCGCCCACCTGGCCCAGGAACTCGCGCACCAGGCGGCGGTTGTCCTCGGCGTCCAGCGAGCGGCGAACCAGCTTTTCGGCCGCGCGGATGGCGATCTCCACGGCATCGCGGCGCACGCTGTCCAGCGCCACTTCGCGCTCGGCGGCGATGTCGCGGCGGGCGCGCTCCAGCAGCTCCTGCTGCTCGCGGCGGGCCGCCTCGAGCACCTCGGTGCGCATGGCCTCGGCCTGGCCGCGGGCCTCGGCGATGGCTTCCTGCGTGCGGGCGCGGGTCTCCTCGATCACGCGGCGGTTCTCGGCCGCCAGCGTGGCTGCCTCGGCGCGGTCGCGCTCGGCGCCGGCCAGCAGCTCGCGGATGTGCTCCTCGCGCTTTTCCACCGCGCCCAGGATGTTGGGCCACGCGAACTTGTACAGCACCGCCACGACGATGCCGAAGATCAGCAGCGTCCAGATGAGGAGGCCCGTGTTCACGTCCAGCGGCCCCGCGGCCTCTTCGTGCTCCTGGGCGAACAGCGGTGCCGCGATCAGCAGCATCAGCAGGGCGGGCGCCAGGGCCCACGGCTTCCGGGTCATCTTCAGCAGGCTCGTCTGTCGTTTCGTACCATCAGAAAGAAGGCCGGGAGGCGGGCACGTGCCCGCCTCCCCGCCGCGAAACCAGCTCAGAACGCGGCGCCGATCGCGTTGCTGATCAGCAGGCAGACGATGAGCGCGAAGAAGGTGGCGCCTTCTACCAGCGCCGCCAGGATGATGCCCGCCGTCTGGATGTTGCCGGCGATCTCGGGCTGGCGCGCCATGCCCTCGGTGGCGCCGCGGCCGATGAGGCCGATGCCCAGGCCCGCGCCGATGATGGCGAGGCCGGCGCCGATGCCGGCGCCCATCATGCCGTTGGCCAGGAAGCTCAGGTCGGTAGCCTGCATTGTCGTGTCTCCGTGTAAGAAAAATCGGTCCGTCAGGTCACGGGCATTCGCTCGGGCGGACGGTGTCCGCGGACGCCATCCGGCTTTCGCCGCGCGTCCTCCCCGGGCGCCCATCCCCGGGTACTGTACGACGGGGTTCGAGCCGGTCCCCGCCGGCGGTGGCTTTCGGCGCCTCCGCGGGCCAAACTTCGAAGGAACTGCGGGTTACAGGGAACAGGTTACAGCCAGCACTGCGCTAGACCGCCGCCCCTCCTCCGCCGTTGCCCGCTATTCCCTATTCCCTATTCCCTATTCCCTATTCCCT
>DASQZE010000132.1:0-17857 GCA_035638875.1 Longimicrobium sp. | reverse complement strand
CCGCGCAGCCTGCCGTGGAGGCGTTCGCGTATCCCGAGTGGAACGCGCGCGACGGGCGCTACGTGCAGCGCGCCGTGTGGGTGCACCCGCGCGAGGCCGTGGAGGGGGACGGCGCCTGGCCGGCGGCGGTGCTGGCCGCGCACGGCGCCCTGGTGCGCCGGCTGCGCGAGCGCTTTGAGCGGCTGCGGGCCCAGCGCGCGCGGCTCATGCGCCAGCGCGACGGCGAGGAGCTGGACCTGGATGCGTGCGTGCGCGCCATCGCCGACCGCGCGACGGGGCACTCCATCGACGACCGGCTGTACGTGGCCGTGCGGCCGGCGCGGCGGGGGCTGGCCATCGCGCTGCTGGTGGACATCAGCGGCTCCACCAGCGAGCACGTGGAGGGAATGCGGATCATCGACATCGAAAAGGTCGCCGTCCTGCTCACGGGCGAGGCGCTGGATGCGCTGGGCGACCTGTACGCCGTGCTCGCGTTTTCCGGCGTGGGGCCGGGCGACGTGCGGGTGCGCACCCTTAAGGACTTCGGCGAGCGCAACGGGGGGCGGGTGCGGTCGCGCATCGCGGCGCTGGAGCCGGAGGGCTTTACGCGGATGGGCGCCGCCGTCCGCCACGCCACGGCCCTGCTCGCGCGCCAGCCGGCCGGCCATCGCCTGCTGCTGATCCTTTCCGACGGCAAGCCCAACGACCAGGACCACTACCAGGACCGCTACGCCGTGGAAGATTCGCGGCAGGCCATCCTGGAGGCGCGCGCCGCGGGCGTGCACCCGTTCTGCCTGACGGTGGACCGCAAGGCGTCCGGCTACCTCACGCGCATCTTCGGCGAGCCCGGGCACATGATCCTGCGCCGCGCCGACCAGCTTCCCCTCGCGCTGGTGAAGGTCGTCCGCCAGCTCCTGTCGAACCGCTGAAGCTCGTCCATCCGCGGAGTTTTACCGCGGTTTCACGCAGAGGTCGCAGAGAAAAGAAGAGAGGACGCAGAGAACGGATGTGAAGTTCTCTGCGTCCTCGTCGTTTCTCCCCTGCGTCCCCTGCGTGAGACTGTCGGAGAGGCTCGCGCGCGCTCCAGGAATCCTCCCGGAGACGCATCCTCGTACATGGAGGAAGGACGCGGGGCGCTGCTTGCATGAGCGGGATGCGCACGGGCGCGCGACCGGCTTCATTCCACCCCAGGTGACATGAGCGACACGGCGGATCGAGTGCTGCACAACGCGGAGCGGCTGTCACGCCTGCGCGATACGGGACTGCTGGACGCGCCCGCGGAAGAGGCGTTCGACCGCCTTACGCGCCTGGCCAGCCGCCTGCTCAAGGCGCCCCTTTCCACGGTGACGCTGGTGGATTCCGGCCGCCAGTTCTACATGAGCTGCGCGGGGATGCCGGAGCCCCTGGCCACCACCCGCAGCACGCCGCTGGAGTTCTCGTTCTGCAAGCACACCGTGGTGCTGGGCCGCCCGCTGATCGTGCCGGACACGCGCGTCCACCCGGACGTGCGCGGCAACCCATCCATCGAGCAGTTCGGCGTGGCGGCGTACGCGGGCATTCCCCTGCTTACGGCGGACGGGCACGCGCTGGGGACCCTGTGCGTGATGGATTTCGTCGTCCGCGAGTGGACGGCGGACGACGTGAGCAACCTGATCGACCTGGCCGCGTCCGTGAGCACGGAGATCGAGCTGCGGATGGACATCGCCGAGCGCATGCAGGTGGAGCTCGAGCTGCAGCGCACGGTTCGGCTTCGCGACGAGGTGCTGGGCATCGTCTCGCACGACCTGCGCAACCCGGTGCACACCATCCAGCTCAGCTCCGAGTTCCTGCTGGAGCTCCTCCCCGCGGACGGCACCGGGACCTCCACGCGGGGCCAGCTGTCCATCATCCACCGCGCCGCGCGGCAGATGGACCGCATGATCAGCGACCTGCTGGACGCGGCCAGCATCGCCGCCGGCCACCTGTCCATGGAGCCTCGGCCGCATTCTGCCTCGGCGCTGCTGCGCTCCGCCTGCGAAGGGCTGCGCCCCATCGTGGACGAGAAGGGAATCCGCTTCGTGTGCGAGGACGGCGGTGGCCAGGCCGTGCTGCGCGCCGACCCGGACCGCGTGCTGCAGGTGCTGGGCAACCTGGCCGGCAACGCCGTCAAGTTCACGCCGGAGGGCGGCTGCGTGACGGTCGCGCTCGGCACGGACGACGGGCACGCCGTGTTCTCCGTTTCCGACACGGGATGCGGGATGGCGCCCCAGCAGCTGCCCCACGTCTTCGAGCAGTTCTGGCAGGCGGACCGCGCGGGGCGCAACGGCACCGGGCTGGGCCTCGCCATCGCGCACGGCATCGTCCAGGCGCATGGCGGGCGCATCTGGGTGGAAAGCGTCCCGGGCGAGGGAACGGTCTTTCGCTTCACGCTCCCGTTCGCCGCCCCGGAGGCGGCATGATCCGCCGAGGGTCAATGCCGGTCCCCGGCCGCGAATCCGAGTCGTCCAGGAAATCCCGACAGCACCTTGTTTTCCTGAGGGAGACGCCGCCGGGTCCGTCCCGTACCGGATCCCTGGCGCCGGCCGAAGGATCTCCTCTCCCGTGCCCGACGGCAGCTTCCGCAAGCCGCACCCGGCCCGTGCACGATCCTCTGGCTGCTGGAGCGCGGCCGATCCGCAGGTGGTGGCGCGCCGTGCTGATCGGCGTGATGCTGATCGCGGCGGGCGGATGTTCGGGGCGGCGGGTGGCGGAGGGGCTGCTGCTGGGGAACCAGTTCGTCCGCACGCCGGACCTGGCGTACGGCGACGACGCGCGGCAGCGGCTGGACGTGTACCGCCCCCGCGCCATCCGGCAGGGCGCGCCGACCGTGGTGTTCCTGTACGGCGGACGCTGGCAGAGCGGGAGCAAGGACGAGTACCGGCTGCTGGGCGACGCCCTGACCCGGCGCGGGTTCGTCGTGGTGGTCCCCGAGTACCGGCTGTACCCGGCGGTGCGCTTTCCCGCCTGGGTGCAGGATGCCGCGCTGGCCGTCCGCTGGGCGCGCGACAACGCCGCCCGCTACGGCGGCGACCCGGCGAACCTCGTGGTGGTGGGGCACTCCGCGGGCGGGCACACGGCCGCGCTGCTGGCCCTGGACGAGCGCTGGCTGCGCGAGGCGGGCGTCCCGGACGGCTCGGTGCGGGGCTACGCGGCGCTCGCGGGGCCGGTGGACACCACGTGGACGGATGCGGACGTGCAGGCGCTGATGGGGCCGCCGGCGGGGTGGCCGGCGACGTATCCCCGCGAGCACGTGGATGGGACGGAGCCGCCGCTCCTGCTGCTGCACGGCGCGGGCGACGAGCTGGTGTCGCCGCGGAGTTCCACGGGGCTGGCGGCGCTTGTCCGGGAGCGCGGCGGATGCGCCCGGGCCATCGTCTACCGCGGCATCGGACACGTGGAGATCATCGTCGCGGCCGCCGTCCCCCGCATCACGAGCGCGCCCGTGCTGGACGACGTCGCCGCGTTCGTCCGCGACCCGCGCGGCATCGCCTGCCCGCAGCGATCCCGCGACCCATCCTGAAGCTCCGGCGCAGGCACATTCTCAACAGATCGCGATCATGTGGATGATGTGCCCGGCCAACCATCCGCCTCCGCAGCCACGATCCTGCCCCTCCCAGAAAACGCGGATCCCGTCCCCTCGCCGGCAGCAACGGGTCTACCAAGGGCCTGACGCACCCTGCCGAGCGCCACCCGCTCCGCGTCCGGACGTCGCGATGGCGATCATCCGCTTTGGCGACCTTTACAACGTCGCCGTGCGGGATGGATGCGCCGCGACGTCCGGTTGCGGAGCGGCCGAGTCGTGCAGGACGCCAGAGATCCTTGGCACCGCGGCGGCTGCCGGCGAGGGGACGGCATCCGCGTTTTTCGCAGGAGAGGATACTGGCCTCACGGAGCGGAAGTCCGCCCAGGCACAGATCCACGTGATCGCGATCCGTAAGATTGCAGGAGATGATATTGGTCCCACGGCACGGAAGCTCGCCCATGCACGGCATCCATCTGATCGCGATCCGTAAAACTTTGCAGGAGAGGATACTGGTCCCACGGCGCGGAAGCTCGCCCATGCACAGATCCACCTGATCGCAATCCGTGAAAGCCGGCCGTGGCCGGACGGTCGTGCATCGACCCCCCGCATCACGAGCGCGCCCGTGCTGGACGACGGCGCCGCGTTCGTTCGTGACCCGCGCGGCACTGTCTGCCCGCAGCCATCTCGCGACACCTCCTGAAGTTCCGCCACAGGCACACTTTTACTGATCGCGATCATGTGGATGATGTGCCAGGACAAGCATCCGCCTCCGCAGCGACGGATCATGCCCCTCCCAAAAAACGCGGATCCCGTCCCCTCGCCGGCAGCAACGGGTCTACCAAGGGCCTGACGCACCCTGCCGAGCGCCTCCGGTCCGCGATCGAGCGTCGGGATGGCAATCATCCAGTAAGGCAGGCCTCTATGACGGCCGTAGGTGCCCGATGGATGTGACGCGACGGCCGATCGCGGACCGGATGGGTCGCGGAGGAGGCCAGAGATCCTTGGTAGATGGGTTGCTATCGGCAAGGGGACGGCCATCCGCGTTTTTGCAGGAGAGGATATCGGCCCACGGAGCGGAAGCCCGCCCATGCACAGATCCACCTGATCGCGATCCGTAAAAGCCGGCGTGGCTGGAGGGCTTGCCTCGTGGACGGAACACTCGCCCGCTGGTGCGTTGCGGAACCGTTTTCCCCGAAGTGGTCAAAGTGGTGTACGGGATGAAACCGGCTGGACGCGGGCTTTATCGACCCTCTCCGGATGACCCCGTCGCCGGACGCGATTCTCGACCGATGGCGGATGGGAGGCGGCGCACTGGCGCATGGCGCGATCGCAGCGGCCGCCGTGGGACGGATCCAGCGGCCGCCAGAGGAGCGCGTCCGGGGCGAGCAGGTCGTCCAGCGCAGGCGGGCACGGGCTCAGAACACGTAGCGCAGGCCCAGCTGGATCTGGTACGGATCTCCCTGCTTGCGCAGCACGCCTACGTTTTCGTTCACACTGTACCGGTATCGGCGCGTGGCGGGATCGAACCCGACCACGTTGAGCAGGTTCAGCCGCTGCTGCACCGCGTTGGACGCCGAGATGCCGCCGGGGAGCAGGTACTGCCCGCCCCACTCGGAGTTGATCAGGTTCGCCAGGTTGTACACGTCCATCACCAGTTCCGCGCGCTGCCGCCCAAAGGTGCGCACCGGCCGCGAAACGCGCGCGTCCAGGCGCCACACCCAGGGCGCGAACACCGCGTTGCGCCCGGCAATGGAGCCAAGGTTGTTCCGGATGTATGCGCCCGCCACGTTGTCCGGGTTTTCCATCACCCGCCGCATGGAGGCCGCCACGTCCGGCGCGGTGGCCGGGTCGTCGGGATCGAACAGGAAGGCCAAGTCGTTGCCGTTGTAGTCGTCGCCGTTGATGTCGCCGTTCACCACCAGGGAGAACGGCCGCCCCGTGCTTCCCACGTAGCGTCCGCTCACCCGGAAGCCCGCCAGCGCGGGCAGCGTGCCGAACACCACGAGCTTGCGGCGAAAGTCCGTGTCCGACGGACCCCAGGCGCCGTCCAGGTCGCGCGGGTCGCCGCGCACCGGCGTGAGGAGCGAGGCGGTCCGCGCGATGCAGCAGTTGAACGACGAGTTGTCGCGCGTGCGGTTCCACGTGTACGAGGCGTGCAGGCTGCCCTCGCGCGCAAGCGACAGCGATGCCTCCAGCACCAGTGCCCGCTGGCGCAGCTCGCCTGCGGGCACCAGCTCCAGCGCGTGGGTGAGCGCCGCCGTGCGCCGTGCGTTGCGAAACGACGTCCGTCCCCGCGAATCGATGCTCGCGGCGGGAACGAACACCGGCCGCCCGTCCTCCGCGTCCAGGCCAAAGGCCGGGTCCGCCACCAGGTTGCGGTCCACGTAGTGGTAGTTGTCCACCGTGCGGGCCACCAGCGCCGTCGCGGCGACCGTCACCCGCTCCCCCAACCGCCGCTGGTACGAGAGGTTCGCCTTCCACGTGGTGGGCGTCTCGAACGCCGGGCTGGTAAGGTTCACGTAGGCGGGCACCGCCGCGCCGGCCGGGATGCCGGGCACCGCCGACCGGTCGCGCCGGTACGCCGCGTAGTCGGGCCGCGGCACGGCGGTGCCGGAAAGCACCAGGTCCGCCAGGTCCGTCCCGCTATTGAACAGGCTGTTGGCCTGCAGGTAGTAGTGCGGCTGCGCGGCGAACGCCCCCGCCCCGGCCCGGACGACGTCGCGCCCGTCGCCGCCCACGTCCCAGGTGGCCTGCGCGCGCGGCTGCAGGTTGTCCCGGTCCGTGGGCGTGCGGTCCGTCCGCAGCCCCAGCGAGTCCTCCACCACCGGGTTGCGCGGGGCCGCGGTCAGGAACGCCGTCACGTCGTAGCGCGCGCCCAGCGTGGCGGTCAGGCGGCCGCTGGGCCGCCACTCCGCCTGCGCGAACACCCCGGCGTCGAGCACCGACTGCCGCGCCCACTGCTCCCCGTCGTTCAGCGGCACCTGCCGCGAGTACCGGAACGGCCGCAGCGCCTCCAGGTCGGCCAGCGTCTCGAACTCGAACAGTCCGCCCTGCTCGATGGGGATGTGGGTGCGCAGTTGCGTGAGCGAGTTGTCCGTGCCCAGCACCAGCGTGCTGCGGCCACGGGTGATCCAGGTGGTGTTGATCAGCTGGATCTGCCGCTCGCCGGAGCGCTCCGGCGCCAGCCGGTTGCCGCCGAACTGCAGACGCACGTCGCCCGTGGAGCCGTCCGGCAGCGCCGACCGCACGCGGACGAAACCGCGCGGCGCCAGCGAGTTGGGGGTGAGCTCGCGGCCGCTGAACGACACGCCGAGCTTGAATTCGTTCTGCGACGACGCCCCCAGCTCCGAGCGCACCGCCAGGAGCGACTGGTGATCGGTGGACCGAATGCTGGAGCGCGACTCGAAGAGCGAGAGCGCCTGGTCGCCCACGTCGTTGTTGGGATTGTCCCAGTCGCTCAGGTTGTGGCGCAGCGTCACCCGGTGGCGCGCCGAGGCCTGCCAGTCCAGCCGCGCGAACAACGTGGTGGCCTGCGGGCGGCGGCCGAACACCCCTACCTGGCGCGCATCCGTCCCGTACAGGTCCTGCAGGATGGTGAGGGCGCGCGCGAGCGAATCCGCCGCGATCCCCGCATCCACCTCGTCGCGGGGCGAGCGCAGGTCGGCCACGAAGAGCGGCTCGCGCGAGTCCTGCCGGTCGAGGGCGGCAAACAGGTGCAACCGGTCGCGCACCAGCGGCCCGCCCACGCTGCCGCCCCACTGCAGCACGCCAAAGTCGCGCACGTCGCGCCCGCGCCCCACGAAGTCTTCCGCGGCGGACAGCCGGTCGTCGCGGCCGTAGGCGAAGAAGGTGCCGGTCCAGGTATTGGTTCCCTCGCGCGTGGCCGCGCTGATGGTGCCGCCGCCCTGCCGCCCCAGCGTCACGTCGTACACGTTGGTCACCACCTCGAACTCGCGGATCGCCTCCATCGACACCGTGTACGGCCCGCGCCCCAGTTCCCCGCCGCGCAGCATGTTGCGCGACTGCAGGCCATCCAGGCGAATGTCGGTGGCGGTGGGGCGCTGGCCGTTGATGGACAGGGTGGGCCCCACGGTGGGTGCCAGCCCGGCGAGGTCGGTGAAGTTGCGTCCCGTCGTGGGAAGGCTTCGCAGCTCGCTCGCGCCGATGCGGGTGCTGCCCCCCAGCCGGAGGTCACGGGCGTATTCTCCGTCGCCGCTCACCACCACCGCCTCCAGCGCCAGGGCCTGGTCCGCCAGCCGCAGCGTCGCCTCCACCCGCGAGCCCAGGGCGAGGGTGTACCCGGTCTGCCGGCGCGGCGCAAAGCCGATCCGCGACGCGCTCACCGTATAGGGCCCGCCCAGCGGAAGCTGGCGAAAGGTGGCGCGTCCGTCGCTTCCCGTGCGGCTCCGCACCGTGAATCCCGTGGATGCGTTGCGCAGCTCCACGCTCGCGTCGGCGAGCGCCTCGTCGTCCGTGGAGCGGACGGTTACGACGACCGTGGCGTCGGTGGTCTGGGCCTGCAGCACGGCCGCCGGGGCCGCGAGGGCAAGCATGGCCAGCACCAGGAGGGCGGGGATTCGCATGGCGGGATGCCGATGGTGTGGCGAGAAAGGGGAGGCAGCGGGGCACAAGGTGGGTCAGGAGGCGGCTCCGTGTCAACGAGTCCGTCGTCACGATCGCAACCATCCCGTTTGGCTCAGCTCCTCGATGCCACACGTGCGGGTGCGATGCGCCGCGACGGCCGATCGCGGATCAGATGGATGGTGCAGGAGGCTCGAGATCCTTGGTAGATGGGTTGCTATCGGTAAGGGGACGGCCATCCGCGTTTTTGCAGAGGAGGATACTGGCCCCACCGCGCGGCACTTCCCCCATGCGCAGATCCACCTGAGCGCGATCCGTAAAAGGCCGACCCTGGCCGGAGGGTCGTGCATCGGCGTCCCGCATCACCAACGCGCCCGTGCTGGACGACGTCGCCGCGTTCGTCCGCGACCCGTGCGGCATCGCCTGCCCGCAGCGATCACGCGGCGCCTCCTGAAGCTCCGGCACAGGCATACTTTTACTGATCGCGATCATGTGGATGATGTGCCAGGACAAGCATCCGCCTCCGCCGTCAGCATCGTGCCCATACTGCCTTTTTGAAAAACGCGGATCCCGTCCCCTCGCCGGCAGCAACGGGTCTACCAAGGGCCTGATGCATCCTGCCGAGCGCCTCCGGTCCGCGATCGAGCGTCGGGATGGCAACCATCCAGTAAGGCAGGCTTCTACGACGGCCACACGTGCGGGATGGATGTGACGTGACGGCCGAACGCGGACCGGATGGGTCGCGGAGGAGGCCAGAGATCCTTGGTAGATGGGTTGCTATCGGCGAGGGGACGGCCATCCGCGTTTTTGCAGAGGAGAATACTGGCCCAACCCACGGCACTTCGCCCATGCACAGATCCACCTGATCGCGATCCGTAAAAGCCGGCCGTGGCCGGACGGTTGTGCATCGGACGGAACATTCGCCGGTGTGTCGCGGAACCGTTTCCCCGGAAGTGGTCAAGTGGTGACCGGGATGACACCGGCTGGACGCGGGCTTTATCGCCCCTCTCCGGATGACCCCGCCGGCGGACGCGGATTCTCGGCCGATGGCGGATGGGACGCGGCGTACTGGCGCATGGCGCGATCGAACCGGGCCGCCGTGGGGCGGATCAGGGGGCGGTACAGGTGCCGCAGCAGCCACCCGGGCACCCACTGCCCCCGCTCCTCCAGGGCGACCCGTGCGCGGGGATGCACCATGAAGCGGGGTCCGAACGGATGGTAATCGGCGCCGTTGCGCCAGAACTCGATGCGGTGCAGGTGCTTGACGCTTTTGTAGCCATAGTGGGCAGGCGCCACCAGCCGCAACGGCGCCCCGTGCGCGACCGGCAGTGGCTCCCCATCCAGCCGGTCCGCCAGCAGCACGTCCGGGGCGAGCAGGTCGTCCAGGGGCAGGCTCGTGCGCGCGCCGTCCTGTCCGCGCAGGACGACGAACCGCGCATCCAGACCGGCGCCGGCCAGGGGCATGACCACGTGGTGATAGAAGTCGGCGAAGCGGAACCCGCTCCACAGCAGGCCCCGGCGCGTCCACGTGGTCACGCAGTGGAAGTCCGAACGCTGCTCCACGCGCGCCAGGCGCCCGAGCTCGCCGCCGGCATCCACCGGGGTTGCCACGTCGCCCCCGATGCGGAGGTCGATACGGTCCAGCACGGCGGGAAAGCGGACCGCGAACGGCGTCAGCCCAAAGCGCGGAAACGTATCCACCGCACGCTGTCCCGGGGGAAGGGGCGCGTCCGATTCCATGCACGTCCTCCACGAGCCGGTTGATGTCCGTCCGCGCATCGCCGCCACGCGGACCCGCGGACGAATGTACGCCGCGGACGCGTCCCGCAACACGCGCGCGGATGCGATCCGGCCGATGCGCATGGACCCCGCGCATCCCGGCCACGCGTGCGCGGCACTGGCGCGCGGGCCGGGCGCGCGTAGCTTCCGTGGCATCCACCCTCTCCCATCCGGACGGATTCCCGTCCTCCCCTTCTGCCCCCGCGCTCCGCATGCCGACGACACCCGTGCACCATCCCCCCATCGATTCCGCCCATCCGGCCGGAGACGCAGACGGGCTGCCGCGCCGCCTGGGCGTGTGGAGCGCCGCGGCGGCGGCCGTGGGGCTGACCATCGGGAGCGGCATCTTTCGCGTGCCCGCCACCGTCGCGGCGGAATCGGGGAGCGTGGGCGCCATCGCGCTGGTGTGGATCCTGGGCGGGGTGATCACGCTGTGCGGCGCGCTCACCATCGCCGAGCTGGCGGCGGCGTTCCCGCGCGCGGGCGGCATCTACGTCTACCTGCGCGAGGCGTATGGGCCGCTGGCCGCGTTCCTGTTCGGCTGGTCGTGGTTCTTCATCCGCTCGGCCGCGTCGGCGGGGACGGCGCTGGTGTTCGTGGCCTACCTGCGCACCTTCGTGCCCATGGGCGACGTGGCGCAGCGGTTGGCGGCGGTGGGGCTCATCATCCTCGTCGGGGCGGCCAACTACCGCTCCGTGCGGCTGGGCGCCGCCATCCAGGACGCATCCACCGTCGCCAAGGTGCTGGCGATCCTCGTGGCGGCGGCCGTCATCTTTCTGCTGGGCGAGGCGGCGGGCGGCGCGCTGGCCTCGCCGCCGACCTTCGCGCCGGCGGGGGCGGGCGGCATTGGCGTGGCGCTGGTGGCCGCGCTGTTCGCCTACGACGGGTGGATCGCGGCCACGCTGATCGCCGGCGAGGTGCGCGATCCCGGACGGGCGCTCCCCCGCGCGCTGGCGTGGGGCGCCGCCATCATCGTGGCCACGTACCTGGCCATCAACGCGGCGTACCTGTACGCGCTCCCGCTGGCGGAGCTCGCGGCGTCCAAGGCGGTGGCGGTGGATGCGGTCACGCGCGTGGCCGGCCCCGGCGGCGCGGCCCTGATCGCCGCGCTGGTGATGCTTTCCACCTTTGGGGGATTGAACGCGGGGCTGATGACGGGCCCGCGGGTGTACTACGCCATGGCGGAGGACGGCCTGTTCTTCCGGCGCGTGGCCGCCGTGCATCCGCGCTTCGGGACGCCGCACCTGGCCGTGGTGCTGCTGGTGGTGCTCACGGCGCTCAACGCGTCCGTGCGCACCTTCGAGCAGCTTGCGGAGGCGTTCGTCCTCCTGCTGTATCCCTTCCTGGCGCTGACCGTGGCGGCCGTGTTCGTCCTTCGCCGCCGCCGCCCGGACCTCGTGCGCCCCTACCGCACGACGGGGTATCCCATCGTCCCCGCCATCTTCCTCGTCGGGACCGTGGCAATGATGGCGAACGCGCTCGTCAAGCGGCCGCAGGCGACGCTGCTGGCTGCCGGGATCGTGGCCATCGGCATCCCCATCTACTTCGCCTGGCGCTCCGCCGCACGCCGGGGGGGCGCGGCTTCCTGATCCCGGATCATCGAGTCGATTCCGTACGCCGGCGCTGAAGGATGGCTCACGCGGAGGACGCGGAGAACAGATTGAGAACAGCAGGTGAGGAAACGGCGGAGGATGGATTCTTCCATTGCCCCGTCGTGATTCCGATCCGGTGTCGTCTCCGCAGTTCTCCGCGTCCTCCGCGCCTCCGCGTGAGACCGCAGCAGAAGCCGGAGCGCACGATTCACCTCGAATCCGGCATGGCTGCATCCGGCAGATCGCGAAACGCATTCGCCGGAACGACGAGAGCCCGGCCGCCCTGGGGGGAGGGGCCGGGCTCGCTGCATGGGCCCGCGGCGTGGGGCACGTCCGCGCTTTCGCCGGGGCACCGTTCTCGCCATCATCCCGTTTGGTGGATGGAAATCGGCTCGCGGGGCGGGCGGAACGGGCACAGGGAGGCGGTGGATGGCGACGCGATACGAGTTCGAGGGCGCCGAGGTGCAGGCGCTGGTGCAGGAGGCGCAGGCGGCCACGGTGCGGCTGATGACGGAGGCGCAGCGGTACGTGGCCGCCGGCGTGGACCTGCACGCCGACGATGCCCCGCCGGAGGACGACGTGGACGTCCCCGAGACGGGCGCCGAGCCCGGCCTGTGGCTGATGAACGACGCCGGCGTGTACCTGCGCAGCAACGCCAAGCGCCGTCCGGACGATTCCGTGGCCTATGCAAGCGGCTACCGCGGCGGCCCGCAGGTCGGCGACGAGGCGTTCTGCGAGTACATCGCGGCCGCGCCCCTGGGCCAGGTGCGCGCCGGCGACACCCTCGTCGTCACCCTGGACGACGCGAAGGTGCGCCTGTCGCTGCTGCGGGACGAGTAGGCGGGACGAGTAGTGCGGGACGAGTAGGCGGATTTCTGGCGCGGGAGCGGAGCCGGTGCAGCGGGCGGGAGCCCCCTCCCCCCCGGCCCCCTCCCCCGCTTCGCGGGCATGAGGGGGGAGAACTGCAACGGCGGCGTACGGGCCGTACTTCCTGCGCGAATCCATGGACATATGCCCCGCGACCTCCGCCACACACTGGAGTAGTGATACCGAAGCTCGCAGTTGATTGTGCACCTGGATCTCAACTGCTGTCTCACACGGAGGCCACAGGGGGCACGGGGAACAAACGGTTCGCTTCCTCCGGGTGAGGCCCTCGTCGAGGCAAACGTGCACGACCCATCGGGGAACCGCGTACCCTACCGGATCGCACGATGGTGTGCATACGAGGGTTTACCGCTGCCGCACACGGGGGAGACGGAGACCACGAAGGAAATGAGGAGACTGGAACTGCTCCCCGTGACCCCTTTCCCCCTGTGTGAGAGCTTCTTTCAAGCATGAATGCACAATCAAGCATGGAATAGGGTATGACCGGGCACGCGGCAGACGCGTGACGAACGACCGACGGGCGGCACCGATGCTTCAGAAAACGAGATCAGCCCGGATCGAGAGCAGATGCTCGAGCCGGGCTGATCGTCTGGAGGGGCGGGCTTATACCGAATTTCACGATTCATTGTGCACACGGAGCTTTACTGCCGTTTCACGCGGAGGCGCGGAGAACTGCAGAGACGACAACGGATTGAAATCACACAGAGGAACAGAGGAACAGGGGTAACAGAGAAACTTCCGTCGTACTCTGTTACCTCAGTTCCTCTGTTCCTCTGTGTGAGATTGCTGTCTCTCATCTGTTCACCCGCGTCCTCCGCGCTCTCCGCGTGAGGCCATTCTTAGAACTTTGAGTGCACACTCAATTCGGACATCCGGTATTACTCCTCCGTGGGTGGACGGCGATACACCTCCATGTGGCAATCCGGGTAGACGATCAGCAGCCCCACGAGCGCACCGCTGGAGTTGGTGATGCCCTACACGCCCGGCTGCAGCAGGCACTGCATGGCCGGCGCGAATGCCGCCGAGTCAGGGGCTGCCGCGAGCACGCTACAGGCGGCGGCCACGAGCCCGTGTGCGACGAGACGCTGGAGCATGCGCATGATTCCCCCGGATTGAATGGTTGGATGAAGGGTGCTGCGACGGGCGATCGTCCTACAGGCGTGCCACGACGACGCGCTGCACACCGAGCTCGTCCGTACGGATGAACGCGGCGCGTCCGCGGGGGCTGAAGGCGGCGGGAAGCTCCATCCGCGGAAGCGTCCCGAGATACCGGCCCTGCGGCGTGACGACGTCGATGCCGCCGGGCTGGTCCAAGGCGAGCCCGGAGCGCGCGACCCAGAGATTCCCCGACGGGGGCACGGCGATTCCCGTAATCACGGGCACCACGCTCGCGAACTCTGCGTCGCGGAGCTGCTGGGCGAGGCTTCGGCGCACGGCGGGCGGCACGGCACCCGGCGCCCCGACCAGCCGCAGGCCACCCCCTTCTTCATCCGCGCGCGCCTGCCGTTCGATGGCCTGCTCCTGGTCGCGCGCCGTCACCCGCCGCGGCTGCAGGGGCCGCTCCAGCCGCCGGACCACGCGGCCGGAGGCGTCGAGGACGCGGATGGACCAGCCGGCGCCGTCCGCGACCGCCACCGTGCCGTCCCCCAGCACGCCGAAGTGAAAGCCGGGCGAGAAGATCGGTGGCGAGTGCACGCGATCCCGCCCGCTACGGAAGCGCGCGAGCGCGGCGTGCTGACGGTCAGCAGGGCGCGCGGGCTCGCGGGCGCGGCGGGGAGCCACAGCAGCACCTCCTCGCCGAACGCGTTCGCGTTGCGGGCGGTGGGATTGCCCATCGCCAAGCTCACGAAGCCGCCGCGCGGGTGCGCCGCCAGCCGTCGGCCGATGAGCATCGAAGCGCCCGCGTACGGGACGTTCCGCGCGAAGCTCCCGTCGCGGTTGAAGACGGCGAGCGCGCGGCGTCCCACGTCCGATACGACGATTTCGCCCGCACGCGTGACGGTCATCTGCTGCGGCGCACCGAACTCGCCCGGCCCGCCGCCGCGCCTGCCGAACGCGCGGACGAAGCGCCCGGCCGAATCGAACACCACGACGCGCGGGTTCAGCCGGTCCAGCACGTACAGGTTCTCCGCCGCGTCGAACGCCACGTCGCCCACGGCACCGAACGCCTGCGCGCCATCCGCCGCGCCGACGGAGAAGAGCGTCCGTGCCTCGCGCCGGATCATCTGGTCCGTGCCCGGCATCCGCACGACGGGCTGGGCACCCAGCGGGGCTTGGACCGCGAGAAGAAGGAGGAATCCGGTGATGACGATCCGTTGAATCATCCGATGTCGATCTGGAGGGAGCGGTTCGAGCACAGGGAATGGCGTGTTCGTCGTGAACCATGATTGCGGGGAGTCGGAATCCGGGTCAAGGAAAACGTGTGACCATCGCTCCGGGTCGCGCGCGGCGCTTCCATTCGCCAGATTTGGAACGGAGATTGAGAACTGCCCCAGGCGAAGCCGTCTTCGTACACACACGTGAGGATTTTCCGATGGAGCCCCAGGACAACAAGAAGCTCGCGCTCGGCAAGGCCGTCAACGCCCACGAGCTGGCCGAAGCCGCGCTGAACGACCTGCTGAAGGACGGCGCAGATCCGCTCTACACGACGATGATGGAGCGCATCCACCAGAACATCCAGGAGCTGCGGGCCGCATCCGCCACCAGCAGCCCCGCCGAGCACATCTGACCCACGTCTCCACGCCTCGTCGCTCATCCGGCCGGCCGGGGGAACCATGGCGGATGCGGTGAAGTCCGTGGCCGTGGTGGAGTACGATCCGGCGTGGCCCGCCGCGTTCCGGGCGCTCGCCCGGCGCGCGGCGGAGGCCATCGGCGAGCGGGTGATGGCCGTGGAGCACGTAGGCAGCACGTCCGTGCCCGGGCTCGCGGCCAAGCCCGTGGTGGACCTCTCCGTCGTGGTGCGGGGGGAGGACGTGGCGCACGCCATCGAACGCCTGGCCCCGCTCGGCTACGTGTACCGGGGGGAGCAGGGCATCCCCGGGCGCCACGCCTTCCGCAGCCCGCCGCGCGAGGCCAAACACCACCTGTACGTGTGCGTGCCGGAGAGCCCCGGTCTTCGCGACCACCTGCTGTTCCGCGACCACCTGCGCGCGCACCCCGACGCGGCCGCGGCGTACGCCGCCCTCAAGCGCCGCCTCGCCACGGAGCATCGCGACGACCGCGATGCGTATCAGCAGGCCAAGAGCGCCTTCATCGAAGCCGTCACCCGCCGCGCCGAGGCGGAGGGGTCCCTCAACTGATCGCGGCCGGTGGCCGGCGCCCACCCGAGATCTGCTCCGCCGTTTCGTAGCCCGCCTCGCGCCGGGACTCCCCGCGCGACGGGTCGTGTCCGCGGAGGCGGACAGCGTGATGTTGTAGCCGCGAAGCCGCGAATTCATTCGCTCCCGCCCTCTCCCCCCGCCCTCTTTGCCCCGGTGCACGGACTCCGGCCCAAGCGGATCGCGCACGGGCGGGGCTGTGCGCGGCAGCGGCCGTCCAGCACGGGAGAGTAGATCCTTCGGTCGGCGCCAAAGTCCCCGCACGGGTTGGATCTGCCGGGCGCCTCCCTCAGGAAATCAATCTCGCTGCGTGTTCTCCGAATGCTGCGCGTTCTCCGCCCAAAAACGGCCACTCGCAGCCGCGGGACTGGCGCGGGGGGCGCGGCGGCGTGACCTTTCACCGGTCGCATCCGCCGTACGCGTTTCCCCTCCCGAGGCTGGTCGTGGTCCGCACCCCATCAAAACTCCGACGACGCATGTGGACCGCGCTCCTGGCCGCGACCTGCATCCTGCTCCTGGCGTACGTAGCGCTGCGGATGACCACGCATCCCACGCACGACCGCACCTGGCGCCCCGAGCAGGCGCTGCTGCCGCACGTCACCATGGACGGCAGCCGGGTGCACGTGCGCAACGTGCGCGACTTCACCTTTCGCTCCGCCACGGACTTCACCCCCGCGTACCGCGAGCGCACGTACGACTTGGACAAGGTGCAGCGCGTGTGGTTCGTGCTGTCGCCGTTCAACCGCAACTGGCGGGGCCCGGCGCACAGCTTTCTCAGCTTCGGGTTCGCGGACGGGCAGTACGTGAGCGTGTCGGTGGAGGCGCGGCGCGAGGCGGGCGAGAACTACTCCATCCTGCGCGGCGCCCTGCGCAAGTTCGAGCTGATGTACGTCATCGGCGAGGAGCGCGACGTGATCGGCGTGCGCGCGGTCACGCAGGACGATCCCGTGTACCTGTATCCCGTCCGCGCCACGCCCGCCCAGGCGCGCGCCCTGTTCACGGCCATGCTGCGCCGCGCGCAGGCCGTCGAGCGCGAGCCCGCGTTCTACAACACGTTCACCAACAACTGCACGACGAACATCCTGCATCCTGTCAACGATCTGCTGGACAACGACATCCCCATCAGCGTGGGCGTGGTGCTCCCCGGCTACTCCGACAAGCTGGCGTTCCGGCACGGGCTCATCGACACGGACCTGCCGCTGGAGCAGGCACGCGCGCGGTTCCAGGTGAACGAACGCGCCCGCGCCGCCATCCACGATCCCGATTTCTCCGTCCGCATCCGCTCCTGAGCCGTTCTTTGGATGATGCAGATCACCCGCACCCTGCGCACTGCCGACCGCGAGTCGTGGCGCGCATGGCTGTCCGAGCACCACGCGACGGAGCCGGAGGTCTGGCTCGTGTATCCGCGCAAGGCGACGGGCAAGCCGCGCATCCACTACAACGACGCGGTGGAGGAGGCGCTGTGCTGGGGGTGGATCGACAGCACGGTCAAGACGCTGGATGCGGATCACACCGCGCAGAAGTTCTCGCCGCGGCGCGCGCGCAGCGGCTACTCGCAGCCCAACGAGGAGCGGCTGCGGCGGATGATGGCGCAGGGAAGGGTCGCGGAGCACGTGCGGGCGAAGCTGGCGGACGTCCCGCTGGACGACTTTGTGACGCCGCCGGACATCCTGCGCGCGCTGCAGGCGAACCCCGCCGCGTGGAACAACCTGCAGTGCTGGTCAGATTCGTACCTGCGCATCCGCGTGGCCTTCGTTGACGATGCCCGCGATCGGGGCGACGAGTTCGAGAAACGGCTCGCGAACCTGATCCGCAAGTCGGAGCAGGGCAAGCAGTTCGGCTTCAATATCGAGAGCTATTACTGAGGTACGGGTGGGGGTGGGCCATGCGGGAACGGGCGGGACCAGTTCGGTACGGCGGAGCAGATCGCGGCATTCAGGAAAGCGATTGAAATCGCGGCTACAACTTCACACTGTCGGCCTGCGCCGACACCAACAGCCGTGCTCCCTACCTGGACATGTCATTCCGAGGGAGGCGCCGCCGGGATTCTTCCTTGACGCGGTCCCTGGCGCCGACCGAGGAATCTGCTCCGCCGGCCTCGTGGCCTGCCTCGCGCCGGAGCCCGACGTGCCACGATTTGTCCGCGGAGGCGGACAGCGTGATGTTGTAGCCGCGAATTCATT
>DASQZE010000131.1:0-3868 GCA_035638875.1 Longimicrobium sp. | reverse complement strand
GATCCGCGCAGCTTTACCACGTCTTCCGCGCTGTACGGGCGGGTGATGCCCTCCCACCGCGCGTCCGTCGTCCACTTGCTGTCCAGGTCTTTCACCTGCGCGTCGAAGCTGTCCATCGGTCTCGTCCCTGTGTCTCGAAGGTCTGCCCCGGCGCGTCTGCCGGAAAAGTGCGTGAGTGCGTGAGTGCGTCAGTACATCGGTGCGTTTGCACTTTCCCGCTATTCCCTATTCCCTATTCCCTATATTCCCTATATTCCCTATTCCCTATTCCCTGCTCCCTTCAGTCCCCGCACTTGCCCCCGTCCAGCACCTGGTACGCCGGCAGCGTCAGGAACGCCTCGAACTCGCTGCTCAGCACCAGTTCGTCCAGCAGGGTGCACGCCTTTTCCAGGCAGCGCACGTCGTCGCCGCGCTCGGCCCGCAGCGCCTGCATCTCGGCGTCGCGCAGGCGCGTGTAGTCGTCCGGCGTAAAGAATCCGTCGCCGTCGCCGTCGTTCAGGATGGGCGCGCGGTGGCGGATCCACTGCCACAGCTGCGCGCGGCTGATCTCAGCCGTGGCGGCATCTTCCATCAGGTTGTGGATGGCGGCCGCGCCGTTGCCCTTGAGCCACTGCTCGATGTACTGCAGGGCCACGTTCACGTTCAGGCGAGCCCCCTCCTCCGTGATCTGCCCGTCCACGATCCCCGTCTGCAGCAGCGCGTGCGACGGCACGTCCACGTCCTCGCGCATCACGTCCTTCTGATTGGGCCGGTCGCCCAGCACCTTGTCGAACTGCGCCTTTGCCACGGGGACGAGGTCCGGGTGCGCCACCCACGTGCCGTCGAAGCCCTGCGATGCCTCGCGGGCCTTGTCCTCGTTCACCTTGGCCATGGCGCGGTCGTTGACCTCGGGGTCGCGGCGGCTGGGGATGAACGCGGCCATCCCGCCCATGGCGTGCGCGCCGCGCCGGTGGCAGGTCTTTACCAGCAGCTCGGCGTAGCTCTTCATGAACGGCACGGCCATGGTCACCTGCACGCGGTCCGGCAGCACGAAGTCGCCGCGGGCCCGGAACTTCTTGATGATGCTGAAGATGTAATCCCACCGCCCCGCGTTGAGGGCGGCGGCGTGGTCGCGCAGCTCGTACAGGATCTCGTCCATCTCGAACGCGGCCAGGATGGTCTCGATGAGCACCGTGGCGCGGATGGTCCCGCGGGGAATGCCCAGCGCGTCCTGCGCGGCGTTGAACACGTCGTTCCACAGCCGCGCCTCGCGGTGGCTCTCCATCTTGGGCAGGTAGAAGTACGGCCCGCTCCCCCGCTCGATGAGCTCCTTCGCGTTGTGAAAGAAGTACAGCCCGAAGTCGAAGAGCGACGCGGAAATGGGGCCGCCGTCCACCGTCACGTGCCGCTCCGCCAGGTGCCACCCCCGGGGGCGGACGATGAGCACGGCCGTCTTCTCCTTGAGCCGGTACTCCTTGCCGCCGGCGTCCAGCTGCAGCGTGCGGCGCACGGCATCCGCGAGGTTGGCCTGCCCCTCCAGCACGTTCTTCCACGTGGGCGACAGGGCGTCCTCGAAGTCGGCCATGAAGCAGCTGGCGCCGGAGTTGAGCGCGTTGATGACCATCTTGGCGTCCGTGGGCCCGGTGATCTCCACGCGCCGGTCCTGCAGGTCGGGCGGGGTGGGGGCCACGGACCAGTCGCCCTTGCGGACGTGGGCCGTTTCTTCCAGGAACGTGGGTTCGCCGTCGGCGTCCAGCCATTCCTGCCGCTCGTCGCGGGCGCGCAGCAGCTCCATGCGCGTGGGGTTGAAGCGGCGGTGCAGGCTCGCGACAAAGGCCAGCGCCTCGGGCGTGAGCACCCGGGCCGTCAGGCCGTTCTCCTCGCCCAGCACCTGCACGCCCTGCGCATCCGTGGTGTCCACAAGTCCATCCGACATGCGCGTTTCCCCTTTGTGTAGAGGTAGGTCGAACCCGGTTTCTCACCCGCCGTCACGACGCGTCCGGGCGCACGAATCGAACCGCCGGATGCGGTCATGGAACTGTTTAGCAACACTGGTTCCATGAGCACCGCTCAGCAACCGCACAGCGGGCACAGGATGCGATCTGTGCGGTAGTGCGATGCGTTGCGAGCAGACGGGCGTGGCTCCCCGATCGGGTGGGCGGGGAGGCGGGGCGGGAGGGAAATGATTGCGGTGGATGGGGTTGGGGCGGTGGGGCGGGGATCACGCCGGGAGCGGATCGCCCTCCTCCCCGACCCTCCCCCGCAAACTGCGCGGGGGAGGGAGAACGGCGGTCGAATCAGCGGGCTTTGCTGCGCGGGCGCGGCGCCCCTTCTTCCGGCCCCCTCCCCGCTCGTTCCTCGCGGAGAGGGGGAGAACGCGGGTGCACGAATCCAGGGCGGAGACCGAGCCGGCAGTCCGCGCAGGCGGACTTCGTGTCGTTGTTGCGGCGAATTCATTCGCTCTGCCGGGACTTCGCGGATGCGCATCTGCTTCATCCGCCGCTCCTGGTGCGTCCGGAGATCAGCCCCTGCCGCCGTCCTCCTCCGTCAGGAGCTCGTCCAGCGCGTCGAGGCGGGCGGTCCAGGCAGTGCGCTGGGTTTCGATCCAGGCGGCGGCCTCGTCCAGGGGCTGGGGATTGAAGGAAAGCAGGTGCTCGCGCCCCGCGCGGCGCCGGTGGACCAGGCGCGCGCGCTCCAGCATGCGGATGTGCTTGGAGACGGCGTTCAGCGACATGGCGAACGGCTGCGCCAGCTCCGTCACGCGCGCCTCGCCCTGCGAAAGCCGCCGCAGGATGGCGCGCCGCGTGGGATCGGCGAGGGCGATCAGCGTCTGGTCCAGCTCCGTCTGCGTCATCGTCGGGATCCCCGGTTGCTCAACCTTTCGGTTGAAGCTCATCCCGCCCGCGCGCCCTGTCAATCATCCCGCACGTTCCCTCATCCGCCGAACAGGGCTGAACGGGGAGATCCGGACCATTGGGCGGGCCACCTGCCACGGGCGGGTAGATTCCTCAGTCGTTCCTCCTTCGGAATGACAGCACGCCTTGCTCCCGCACTAATGCACCGACGCACTTTTTACTTTCGCACTCCCGCACTTTCGCACTGCCTTTACAGCGGTACGCTCCGTGCTTGGAACCCGCCCCGGCCACCGGCGCGAAGCGCGCGCCGGGCCGCACACGTGGACGGAGACGAGACGATGGCGAAGACCGACCGCAGCGGGCACACCACCACCGACCACGACTTCATCCGTCGCTGGGTGGAGGAGCGCGGAGGCAAGCCGGCGCGGGTCAAGCGCACGGGCAAGGGCGAAGACCCCGGCATCCTGCGCATCGACTTTCCCGGCTTCAGCGGCGAGGGCACGCTGGAGGAGATCGAGTGGGAGGAGTGGCTGGAGAAGTTCGACGAGAACGAGCTCGCCTTTCTGCACCGCGACATCAAGGGCGACGACGGCGAGCTGGACCGCTTCAACAAGCTCGTCAGCCGCAAGAACACGGAAGAGGGCGACGACTGAGCGCGGGGCGGGCACCCTGCCCGCCCCGCCCGTTCTTCATCATCGCACGCGGTCAAAGCGCAGCTCGCGCACGCGCTCCACGCCGATGGTGAACGCCTGCACCCGCCCGTCCGCCCCGCGGATGAAGCGCATGACCGATCCGCCGGGGCCCGTGAACGTGTCGGCGTAGGCGGCCACCAGGGGGAGGGTGATGTCGGGACGCATCCGCAGCACCATCCGCCCGTTCACCACGGCCGCCGTGTAGGTGGCCTCGGCCTCGTCGC
Organism: Longimicrobium sp.; assembly: GCA_035638875.1. Lineage (GTDB taxonomy): Bacteria > Gemmatimonadota > Gemmatimonadetes > Longimicrobiales > Longimicrobiaceae > Longimicrobium. The sequence goes on along the minus strand of DASQZE010000131.1, from coordinate 118 downwards.
TGCGGTACTCGCCGGCGTACGAGGCCAGGTTCGCCGCGCTCGTGTCGGCCGGGGCGGCGGGCTCGAACGTCACGGTGTCGCCGTCCGGGTAGACGATGCGGGGCCCGTCCACGAAGTC
>DASQZE010000130.1:0-1779 GCA_035638875.1 Longimicrobium sp. | reverse complement strand
GGCACCTCCGCCCCCCCGTGGCCGATGCCGTCTTCCATCCGCCCCGTCCAGACGAGCGCCGCGACCTCCTCCACGGTCCGCGATTCCGCTAGCGCGACGGCGGAGTGCCCGCGGTAGAAGAGCTGGCCGCCGTCGATGAGCGTCAGCGCCGAATCCAGCACGGGCGCGCCCCAGCGGACCGCGCGCCGCGCCTCGCGGTCCGGGTCGCGGCGGCTGGCCTTGCGGTTCCGCAGCCGGGCCACGTCGTCCGCCGCGTACCATCGCGCGCGCTTCCCGTCCGGCCCCGGCTCCGACGCGATCAATCCCCGGCTCACGTACGCGTACAAAGTGGCGAGCGAGACGCCCAATTCCCGCGCCGCCTCCTGCGCCGACATCATCCGCCGCATATCATCCCCCGCTGATGTCGCTGTCATTTCGATCCGCGACGCGCACCCCGCCCGCGCCGTTGTTGTCCGCGAAGGCGGACAGCGTGATGTAGTAGCCGCGAATTCATTCGCTTTCGTCTCTGCCTCCATTCGGTCTTGGATGCCGACGAATCCGCGCTACCGTCAGCGATACGACGCGGATCGACCGCACCGCATCCAACACATTGATTGATGGATCAAGATTGACGACTCCATTCCCCCGCGCAACCTTTCTCTCGCGGGGACGGAACGGTCCGCCCGCGATCCGGGGACGAACGGAGGGATGACGATGGACGGCGAGGGAGTGACCTTCCGCGAGCTGGTGGCCTACACCGGCTCCGAGACCGAGCGCTGGCACGCCTGGTTCCGCGAGCAGGAGCCGGAGGTGCTGGAGGTGCGCATCGGCGAGGACACGCGCGAGACCGTGCGCGACCTCATCGGCCACGTGTTCGCTGTGGAGCTGCGGTACGCGCAGCGGCTGCTGGGCCGTCCCGTGACGGGGTTCGAGCAGCTGGACACGAGCAATCTGGACGCACTCTGGCGTATCCACCGCACGTCGCGCAGCACCCTGCAGGCGTACCTGGACCGCGCCCCCGCCGGCGAACGTGATCGCGCGCTCACGTTCGAAACGCGCTCGCTGGGGATGCTGACGTACAGCGCGCACAAGGTCGCCGTGCACACGCTGCTGCACGGCATTCGCCACTGGGCGCAGATCGCCACCGCGCTGCGCCAGGCCGGCCACCCCCAGCCGTGGCAGCACGACTGGCTGCTGAACGAAGCCGTCGATTGACCGGCCCCACCAACGAAACGACGATGAGGATGATGCGGATCGGGATGGGCGCGGCGGGCGTCGCGCTGCTGGCGGCGTGCGGGGGCGGAGGCGATGCGTCGCGGGCCAACGTGGTGTCCGTGCCGTCGGCGGGACTGCAGCAGCCGGAGTCCGTGCTGCACGACAGCGTGGCGGACGTATACCTCGTCTCCAACCTCGACGGAATGCCGCTGGAAAAGGACAACAACGGCTTCCTGTCCCGCGTGTCGCCAGACGGGCGGATGCTGCAGCCGCGGTGGATCTCGGGCGGCCAGGGCGGCGTCACGCTGCACGCGCCCAAGGGCAGCGGCATTCGCGGCGACACGCTGTACGTGGCGGACATCGACGTCGTGCGCCGCTTTCACCGCACCACGGGCGCGCCGCTGGGCGAGATCGCCATCCCCGGCGCCACCTTTCTGAACGACGTCGCCGTGGGGGCGGATGGATCGGTGTACGTGACGGATTCGGGGCTGCGGATGGGTGCCGGGCGGCTGCAGGCGTCGGGGACGGATGCCGTGTACCGCATTCCGCCGGGCGGCCCGCCGCGGGCGCTGGTGCGGGGCCCGG
>DASQZE010000129.1:0-33210 GCA_035638875.1 Longimicrobium sp. | reverse complement strand
AACAGCGTCTTTTATTACCGGAGTTTTTGTCCTGTCCAGGATGTCTTCCATTATTTTAGTTCTTAGCCAAATACCAAAGACTCAGCGTGACCTACGCCAAGGCGCGCGACGGCCGGCTGCGCTACAACTTCGGCCCCATCAACGGCGAGAACGGCTGGCGGCGGCTCAACGTGCTCACCACCCGCGCCCGCCAGCGGATGGTCGTGTTCTCGTCCATGAAGGGCGACGACATCAATCCGGCCACCTCCACCTCGCGCGGCCCGTCGCTGCTGCGCGAGTTCCTGCTCTTCGCGGAGCGCGGCCAGCTGCAGGGCGCCGTGGTCACCGCTGCGGCAGACGCGGAGTCGCTCTTCGAGCAGCAGGTGATGGAGGAGCTCATCCGCCGCGGCGTGCAGGTGCAGCCGCAGGTGGGCGCGGCCGGGTACCGCATCGACATGGCGGTGGTGGATCCCGATGCCCCCGGCCGCTTCATCTGCGGCATCGAGTGCGACGGCGTGTCGTACCATGCCAGCGAAACGGCGCGCGACCGCGACCGGCTGCGTCAGCAGGTGCTGGAGGCGCGCGGATGGCACATCCACCGCCTCTGGTCCACCGACTGGTTCAAGGACCGCGAGGGGCAGATCGAGCGGTTGATGCGCCTGATCGAGGCCTCGCGCGTGCAGGGCCGCCAGGATGCCGACACCCGCGAGGCCGCGGAGGAGCAGCGCCTGCGCGACGAGGCCGAGCGCGAGCAGCAGCGCGCCGCCCAGCTCGCCTCCGCCGCGTCCGCTCCCGACACCGCGTATGCCGCCGCCGCGCCTTCCGCCGGTCCGCCCGCCGCGGCCGATCCACCCGCGCCCGCCGATCCACTCGCGGCGGAAATCCGCGCGCCGCAGTCCGTGCCCTATCGGATGGCGGACACGGCGTCGACGTTCGCGGGCACGGACATCCTCGCCGCGCCGCAGTCGCTGCTGCTGAACGCCCTGCGCGTGGTGCTGGATGCCGAGGCCCCGCTGCACCTGGACGACGCGACCGCGCGCGTGGCCGCCATGTGGGGGCTCACGCGCACGGGCTCGCGCATCGAGGCCCGCATCGCGCAGGCCGTGGAGGCGGCGCAGGCGCAGGGCATTCTGGCCCGCCGCGGCGAGTTCATCTACGTGCCCGGCGGTCCGGTGGCCGTCCGCTCCCGGCGCGAGGTGCGCATCCCCGCGGAGCGCATCGCCCCCGAGGAGTACCGCGAGGCCGCGCTGCAGGTGCTGCGCGCCGCGCCCGGGGGCCTGCCGCGCAAGGAGCTTACGGCGCAGGTGCGGGCGATGCTCGGCTTCAGCCGCACGGGCGCGCGCCTGGAAGAAGCCATCGGCGCCACCGTCGAAGCCCTGCTCGCCGACGGCTCCTGCGGCGAGGCGAGCACCGGCATCCGCCTGCGCGACGCCACCGAAACGGGATCGGACGCCACCCCTTGAAATGAACGAAGTGCGCCGTTAGATTGATCACAGCGATTCGGCCCTTCCATCCGTGAACGCTCAGGTTCCTACCTGGGCGGTGCCTCAAAAAGGCTCAGCGGAGGCGGGGTCGAATCGTTTTGTTCAGGGATCATCGGATCGGCGCGAATCATCCCCCGCGACCCCTTGAACTGAACAAAGTACCGCATTATATTCTGCGCAACGACTCGGCCCTTCCATCCGCGAAGTCCCAGGTTCCTACCTGGGCGATGCCTCTTCAGAGGCTCAGCGGAGGCGGGGCCGAGTTGTTTTGTGCCCGCGATCCTCCCTCATCGATCCGCGCCGCGCGGGGCGTGAACAGCCAGTGGCGATACGGGTGCCGCCACCGGTCCCCGTCGCCTCCCGCCCGCCGTGTCGTCGCCCCGATCACGAAGTCCGGGTGGATCTGCCGGATTCGCGCGCAGATGTGCTCGTGGAGCGTCGCCTTGGCGATCGTCTTCTTTCCGCGCGTCCCCGCGTTCTCCGGGTCTTCGCCGTGGAGCGCGTTCAGCCGGAACTGCATGGAACCCAGCACCACGTCCAGGCATTGCAACGGCAGGTGATCGTGCGAGTTGATCTCCGCGATCTGGTCCTGCGGAACGGTGATCCAGGCCGACCGGAACTCCGCGCAGTGCTGCAGCGAGTGCAGGTGATGCTTGAACAGCGCGTTCTTCTCCCGTGAATCCGGCAGCCGGTCCAGGTACAGGCGCAGCGTGACTTCGGCGATGTCCGGGTTCGAGTAGCGGAGCCCAAAGGCGTACTTGAGGAACTGGTAGTACAGCAGGTGATACTGGTGCTCGCGATGGTAGGGCGTGAGCACCGGCACGTAGCACGTCTGCGTGAACATGATGCGGATCTTAACCAGGTCGCAGGAAACGAGGTCGAAGAACGCGTCCATCATGGCGAGGTAGCGGTCCAGGTAGCCCTCGCTCACCTTTTGCCACTTGATCTCCGCGCCCAGCCCCAGCCTCGCCGCCTGCGCCCGCAGGTGCTCCTTCACGTACTCCAGGTCGTCCGAGCGGATGAGCGCGCCGCCGTAGAAGTTGGCGAAGCGGCGCCCCGTCTTGCTGGATTCATCGGTATGGATGACGTACTCGCGGCTCATGGGAGATGGCGAGATTCCCGTGTGGACGATCGATGCTGCAGGGCGAAGATCCAGGCGCGCGAAGACGGCGGCAGGTGAACGCGATGCCGTGCGAAATCCCTGGATTCTGCTGGAAAGCTAGACGGCGGGAAGGGTCAAGGAAAGCCGGTCGATTGCGCCACCGGTGGTCAATGCCACTACGGTGCGCAACTCGTTGAAATCAAACGAAAACCGGGAATCCGCGCCGCGATGGACGCACGGATTCATGCAATACCGCACCGCAGCGGGACACGCTGGGAACATTGCGTCCATGGCAGGCGCGCGGGGAGCGCTCCTATGGAGCAACGTTCGGCCCGTCGAGCCATCGCGCGACGTCGCGCTCGATCTCATCCTGCGAATACTTCGCCTCGTTCTCGAGCGACCAGATGCCATCGCGGATCTGCGTGCGCACGTACAGGGCGTACTGGATATCCTCCATCGTGCAATCGTCGGGAAGCAGGTCCAGCACCTCGCGGATCTCGTCCTTGGCGCTCTTCATCACCCGTCCTCCAGAGGAGGTTCGCGGCCGATCCTCCCCTGGGAGATCGGCCGCGTTGCTCATCTACGGTAGAAGGCCGAACCGGCCACCGCGCGTCACGCCTGGGGGAGCGCGCACTGCAGCCAGGCGGCGCGGCTGCCCGTCGTGACGCCGCGGCCCTCGCTCACCAGCAGCAGCGTGCCGTCGGATTCGATGGCGACGGCCTCGCCGAACGACTCGCCCAGCGGCGCCAGGTCCATGGTGTACGCCGGCTCGCCGGTGCCCAGCAGGTCCGCGGCGCGGTAGATGGCCAGCCGTCCGTACGTGCGCAGGGCCACCCACCGCCCGTCCGGCGACGCGCCCGCCCCCGTTACCAGGTCGCCCAGCTGCCGCACGCGCGGCGCAAGCTCGCGCACGCGCTCGAGCTGCTGCACGGTGCCCGCCGCCAGCGGCGTGGGCCAGCGCCACAGCTCCACGGGCCCGGACCCGCCCTTGGTGACCAGGTAGATCTCGCCCTGCGGCAGCACGAACACCCCCTCGGCGTCGCGGCCCGCGCCGGGGAAGCGCGCGCGGAACTCCTCGGCCGGGGCCGTGGCCGGGTCCCCGGGGCTGGGCACGGGCGCGCGGTACAGCACCAGGTCCATCTGCCGCGCGTTGTTGTTGCCGATGTCGGCTACGTACACGCAGGTGCCGCCGGGGCACGGGCCAATGGCCATGTCCTCCCAGTCGCGGTTGCGCGCCCCCTCCACCGGCACCCGGCCCAGCAGCTCGCCGTTGCGTCCCAGGGCAAAGAGCACGGGCGGATTGCCCGAGTCGCCGTGGGTCCAGAACACGCCGGGGGCCCGCCGGTCCAGCGACGCGCCGCTGGCCTCGCGCACCGGAGAGCCCAGCGTGACCTCCGGGGTCACGATGCGGCACGCCCACGGGCCCTCCGCCGCGGGGGCCTCGGCGACCTCCTCGGCGTCCGCGCGCGGGCCGCATCCGCCCGCCAGCAGCACCAGCGCCGCGGCGGATGCGATCCGCCGCATCCGCCGCGCGTACAACTGTCCAGGTCCGGCGTGGGTCATGGGTCCGAGAAGATGATGGGCGGGCGGTCCGGGTCCACGGACGGGGGCGGCTCTTCGCGCGGCGCCACGTCCGGGCGCTGGTAGTAGGTACCGTCCGCGCCCAGCTCCCACAGGTCCGGCCGGGCCAGGTCGCGGGCCAGGATGGCGTCCAGGCGCGCGCGGTGGCCGGGGTGGCGGATGGGCACGGCCACCTCCACGCGCCGGCTCAGGTTGCGCGTGCGCCAGTCCGCCGACCCGATGTAGTACTCCGGATCGCCCGCATTGTTGAAGCGGAAGATGCGCGCGTGCTCCAGGTGCCGCCCCAGGGCGCTGTATACGTGAATGCGGTCGGAGAGCCCCGCCACCCCCGGCCGCAGCGAGCAGATGCCGCGCACCAGCAGCTCCACGCGCACGCCGGCCTGCGAGGCGCGGTACAGGGCGGCGATCATCTCGCGGTCCGCCAGGCCGTTGAACTTGGCCGTGAAGCGCCCCTCGCGCCCCGCGCGCGCGTGCTCCGCCTCGCGGTCGATCATCTCCACGAAGCGGCGGCGCATGTTGTACGGCGCCACCAGCAGGTGCCCGTAGTCGTCGCGCCCGGCGCCGCCCGTGAGGCCGTTGAACACCTCGTTCAGGTCCGCCACGATGGCCGGGTCCGCCGTCATGAGCCCCAGGTCCGTGTAGAACGAGGCGGTGGAGGCGTTCAGGTTGCCCGTGCCCACGTACGCGTAGCGCCGCACCCCTTCCCCTTCACGGCGGACGATGAGGGCGATCTTGGCGTGCACCTTGAGCCCCGGCACGCCGTAGATGACGTGGATGCCGAACGAGCGCAGGTGCCGCGCCCACTGGATGTTGCTCAGCTCGTCGAAGCGCGCCGTCAGCTCCACCAGCGCCACCACCTGCTTGCCGCTGGCCGCCGCGCGCGAAAGCGCCGCCACGATGCGCGACTTGGCGTTGGTCCGGTACAGGGCCAGCTTGATCGCCAGCACGTTGGGGTCCTCCGCCGCCTCCACCACCAGCCGCTCCACCGTACCCTCGAACGAGTCCTCGGGAAAGGAAACGAGCTGGTCGCTCGTCCGCAGGGCATCGAACACGGAGCGGACGCCCTCCAGCGGCTGCCGGGGGGGCGGCGCGGGCGGATAGTGCAGGAAGTCGCCGTCCTGGTCCGCCAGCTCGCGCACGCCGCGCAGGTCCACAAAGGCGGGCGCGGGATACACGTCGTCGTCGCCCAGGGTGGCCACGCGGCCGGGGACCTCGTACTGCAGCTCGCGCAGCAGCATGGCCCGCATGGGCACCGGCATCCCCTCCTCCACCTCCAGCCGCACCACGGGGCGAAAGCGGCGCTTGCGCACCTGCTCCTCCACGGCGTGCAGCAGGTCTTCTACCTGCTCGCGCTCCAGGTGCAGCTCCGCGCTCCGCGTCACCCGGAACACGCAGGGGGTGTCCGCCTCCATCCCGGGGTACAGCGAGCCGAACGCGTCGCGCACCACCTCTTCCAGGGGCAGGTAGCGCCGCGCGCCGGGAAGGAGGACGAGGCGCGGCAGGTCGTCCGGCAGCTCCACCATGCCGATGCGCCGGTCCCCCGTCCGCGGGTCGTACACCAGGCCGGCCAGCGCCGGGCGCAGGTTGCGGATGTGGGGAAACGGGCTTCCCCCGCCGGCGATCAGGGGAAGGAGCACGGGGTGCACCTGCCGCGCGTAGAACTCGCGGACGAACGCGCGCTCCTCCTCCGTCAGCCCGTCCAGGGGGACCACGTGGATCCCCTCCTCCGCCAGCGACGGCAGCAGCTGGCCCAGCAGCAGCGCGTACGCCCGCTCCATCACGCGCCGCGCCCGGATGCCGATGGCGTCCAGCTGCTCGCGGGGGGTCACGCCGTCGATGGTGCGCTTGGTGCTCCCCATGGCCACCTGCCGCTTGAAGCCGGCCACGCGCACCCGGAAGAACTCGTCCGTGTTGGCGCCGAAGATGGCCAGGAAGCGGATGCGCTCCAGCAGGGGCACGCGCACGTCCTCCGCCAGCCCCAGCACGCGGCGGTTGAAGGCCAGGATGCTGAGCTCCATGTTCAGCAGCGTCCCCGGCCCCAGCGCCTCCGACTCGATGGAGTCCTCCGCCGCGGCGGCCGCCAGCGTGGCCCGCGCCCGCGCCTCGTCCTGCCCGTCGCTTTCCACGACGGCGGCCACGGGGAGCGCGGAGCGGGCGAGCACGTGCAGCGCCGCCAGCGTGTCGCGCTCGCGCAGGGCGGGCGAGCCCACGGAGGCCAGCACGTCCTCCAGCACCACGTGCAGGATCTCGCACGTCGCTTCCTCGCCCGCGCGGCCCGCACCCTCCGCCAGCCACACCTCCACGGAGGCGCGCTCGGCGCCGCCCGGCCCCAGCCCCAGCAGCCGCACACGGGCGCCGTCGTGGCCAAAGCACTCGCGCAGCACGCGGCGCGCGGCCTCTTCGCCCGCGCCGGGCCCGGCGGGAATGCGCAGCGAGGTGCGCTCCCGGCGCAGGGCCACGCGCCCCTCCTCCAGCGCCACCACGGCCACGCGGCGCGAGGAGCGGACGGCGGCTTCCATCCCGTCCATCTCCGCCTCGCGCAGGGCATGGCGGGCGCGCTCCAGCCGGTCGTCCTCCACCCGCCGCAGCCCGTAGGCATGGCGCAGGGCCGTGGCCACGGCGTACTCCGCGCCGGCGCCGTCCGGCACGCGCACCTCGATCTCCCCCAGCTCCGCCCGCGTTTCCCCGTCCCGCACGACCACGGCGTCGCACGCCACCTCCGCCGCCGCGCCCGTCTCGGCGGATACGAACTCGCGCACGCGGCGGTGCGTCCGCAGCTCCAGGCGGGCAACCAGCCGCGCGGGATCCACCAGGGAGCGCAGCAGGCGCGCGGGCTCGCTCAGCCCCAGCAGGGGGGCGTCGTCCTCCGCGGGGGGGAGCTCGACGGCAAGCACGCGCCCCTGCTCCGCGTCCGGTCCGGAGCGGACGGCCAGCGTGCGCGTGCCGTTGGAGTAGTAGCGCACGCACGCCCAGGCACCGCGGGCGGCCAGGTCGCCATCCGCGGTGTCGTGGTAGACGTCGCGAAAGCCCAGGGTGCGCGGAACGCCGGCCCGCAGCCCCTCGGGGGCGGGGCCGGCGGCCAGGGCGTCCAGCACGCCCGGCGCGGCGGGGTCGAAGCGGACGGCCACGGCGGACGGGGGCGCGCCGGGAACGGAAGCGGGGGCGGAGGCCATCCTCAGAAGGGAAGTCCCAGGCGCAGGTACACGATGCCCCGCTCGCCGTACGCGTACAGCAGGCTGGCCGTGTACCCGCCCGCCTGCACGAAGCCGCCGCCGCCCAGCGCCGTGTGCCATCCGCCCGGCGAGTCGCCGTCGTACCACACGCGCCCGGCGTCCGCCAGGCCCAGCACGCCGAACGGGCCCTTCAGGGGCACGCGCAGCTCCGCGCTGCCGAACGCCGACGCATCGCCCGCGAAGCGGTCGAACGCGTAGCCGCGCAAGGTGGGCGAGCCGCCCAGGAACGCCGCGTACTGCAGGGGAAACTCGCCGAACGCCTTTTGCCCGCCCGCGCGGACGGCCAGCACGCTCCCGGGCAGGGGCAGGTACGCGGAGCCCACGGCGCCCGTACGCGCGAACGGCTCCACCGTCTCCCCCGCGTCCAGCGAGCCCGGCGCGGAGTAGGGAAAGCCCTCCACCTCGGCGGAGAGCGTCCAGCCGCGGCGGGGGAAGCCGGCGTCGTCGCGGCGGTCCCACAGGGCGCCGGCCCGCGCCCCCGCCATCGTCACCGTCTCCGCGGCGCCGTACGCCGGCACGGAGAACGCCGGCGTGCCGGGCTCCGGCTCCGGGTCCGTGTAGCGCAGGATGCCGGCGAGGTTCAGCGTCAATCCGCCGCCGCGCACCAGCACCACGCCGGGCTCCAGCGACAGCTCGTTCTCCCAGGTGACGTAGTGGCGGATGCCGTCGTTGGCCTGCGTGGCGTTGCCCCACCCCGTGAAGTAGGTGGCCTCCAGCTGCGAGGCGCGGGCGAACACGTAGCCGTACGACGCGCTCCCCGTCCACCGGCGCTGGTAGCGCGCCTCCGCGCCCCACCGGTTGTAGAAGGGCGCGTACAGGGCCCGCGCGTGCCAGCGCGTGGCCCACGGGTAGCGGCGAAAGCCGTAGCGCGTTTCCGCCGGCCCCACGCCGATCACCAGGTCCGCGAACGGCCGCACGGTGGCGAACGGCGACATCAGGGTGAACGCCGTCCCCCAGTCGCGCGGCGGATCCACGGCGGCGCTGGCGTCGTCCGCCCCCAGCTCGTAGCGCGGCGTGTCGAAGTCGCGCGTGTCCACCACGGTCTTGGGGCCGCGGACGAACTCGTTGCGGCCCATCGCGTCGTAGAAGACGGTGCGCGGCCCCGTGCCCCGGTCCGCGTAGCGGTCGTCCCCCGGGCCGCCCTGGATTCGCACCAGCATGCCGCCCTGGCCGCGCACCTCCGCGCGGTCGTCGCCGCCGTGCAGAAAGACGCGCACCTCCCGCGTCTCGTCGCCGGTGAAGCGGCGGCGGTACACCACGGGGGCGCTTTCGTCCGCGCCGGCGTGGATGCGCACCTCCATCTCGTTGCCCCGGCGCTCCACGATGGCCAGGTCGGCGCCGTCCGTGCCGTGGGCCTCGGGCTCGCCGGCCATCATCCGGTACCACTGGGCCGCGGCCGCGGGAAGGCGGTCGCGGCGGCCGCGCATCAGGGACGCCAGGCGCGGGCCCTCCAGCGCCTGGTACTCCGCGGGCATCTGGCGCACGGCGTCGTCGATCAGCGCGTCCGTCAGGCGGGCGCGCAGGGCGCCGGCCACGCTGTCCCACTGGGCCCGGTCCAGCTCGCCCAGCAGCCGCCGGTCCAGGTACTGCCCCTGCTCGATGAGCCCGTACACCACGCCGCCGTAGTCGTCGCGGTAGCGGACGGCCTTTTCCAGGAAGGGCCGCGCGACGTCCAGCAGCAGCCCGTCGTAGTCCACGAACACGTAGTCGCGGTCGCGGGGCACGGCGCGCCACAGCCGCTGGCCCCCCTGGTCAAAGCGGGCCCACTCGTACTGGTCCTCGTGCCGGTCCCAGTCGCCCAGGTAGATGTCCATCAGGCGGACGGTCAGCAGCTCCTCGTCCGCCAGGCGGTTGGCGGGGCCGGACTGCAGCGCCTCCAGGAACTCGTCCGTGTCTTCCAGGTCCGGCGACCCGCCGAAGCCGTCGTCCGGGCGCTCCTCCACCTGCCCCAGCAGCCCCGCGAACTGCGCGCGGAACTCGCCCAGCCGCGGGTGGTCCGGCATCACGAAGAGCAGCGGGTCCACGTGCAGGGCGCCCGTGGCATCCATCAGCCGCCCCGCCACCAGCGCCGCGGCGGGGTTCTGCGAGCTCACCTGGTCCTGCAGCAGCCACTCGCCCGGCCCGCTGCGCCCCTCTTCGCCCCGCCCCGGGTCCTTGTCCACGGAGCGGAACGCGTACTCCTTGCCGTCCGCGCCGCGGAAGCGCAGCGACAGCGTCTGGTTGCCGCCCCCCGTCTCCGTGGGCGTCAGTCCGCCGGCAAAGCGGTCCAGGTCCAGCACGGCCACCGTGGCCGGCTGCGCCCACAGGTCGCGGTACGAACGGCCCAGCAGAAAGCGCTTGACGGGCCCGGCCTGGTAGCGAGTCCCCGCGGCGATCCGCACCGAGTCGCCCTGCGCGTACGCGGGCACGGCGGACGCGGCGAGCAGCCCCAGCGCGCCCAGGCAGGCGAGCGGCCGGCGCATCACCGGCCCTCCGTCTGCGCCGGCGTGGACCCCGTCGCTGAAGCGGGCGCGGGCGCGGAATTCGGCGTCGCCGGCGTCGTGGGGTCCGGCGTTGGCGGAAGGGGCGCCTGCGAGGGCGGCACGACGGGCGGCGGCACGGGGGGAGACACGTCGCTGGGCGGCGGGAACGGCGCCGACAACGGCGGCGCCTCCAGCCAGGCGGAATAGTCCTCCGTGGCGTTGCCCTGCGCGTCCACCACCATCACGCTCAGCCGCACGCGTCCGTCCTGCAGAAAGGTAAGTCGCTGGTAGCCGCTGGCCTCGCGCACGTAGCGGATGCCCGTGATGGCGCGCGTGGTGGTCGTGTGGCCGTAGAAGCCGGCGCCGCTCACCACCAGGTACTTGGCCGGGTCGCGGCGAAACACCTGCAGGTTGTGCTCGTGCCCCGCCGCGTAGACCAGCGGCGTGTCGACGATGAAGGCGCGCGCCAGCGACTGCGTGAAGTGGCGGTACTCGCGCCCCGTCACGTCCTGCCGCGCGAACAACCCCGTCAGTCGCGCCCAGGGATGGAACGGGAACAGGTACGTGGGCCAGTCGAAGTAGCCGCCGTGCTGCCCGCCGGAGACGATGGGGTGGTGCGCCACGATGAGGGTGCGCCGGTCGCCCGCGGAGGCCAGGGCCACGCGGATGGAATCGATCACGCCCTGCTCCGTTCCCGGCGTGCAGCGGTCCGGCCCCGGCTTGGCGCCGCCGTGCAGCCACCACTGGCTGTCGATGGCCAAAATCCGCAGCACGGCGCCCACGTCGACGACCACGGGCCCCGGGCAGCCGTCGCGCGGCTCCCAGCCGATGAGGCCGGCGCCCTCCGTGTTGACGACGCGCTCCTGGCGCACGACGTTCGCCCACCCTTCGCCCGCGCCCGCGGCCCAGTCGTGGTTGCCGGGCACAAAGATGCCGCGCGTGCTGGTTTCCCGGAGCACCCGCATCTGCTGCCGGATGATGCGCAGCCCTTCCTTGCCCTCGGCCGCCGTGGTGTCCGTGAGGCCGATGGGGTAGATGTTGTCCCCCAGCCACACCACGAAGCTGCGCTCCGGCGCCGCGGACAGCTCACGCCGCAGGGCCGTGAGCACCGGCTCGTCGCCCGGGGCCGGCAGCCCCGCATCGCCAATGAGCACCAGGTTGAGCGCCACCGAATCCAGCGGCACGGGCACGATCACCCGCCCCACGCCGTACTGCGGGCGCGCGCACGCGGCGGACGCCAGCAGCGCGCAGGCGCCGCCGAGCACGGCGGCGCGGCGCGCCCAAAGACTTCTTCCGTTCCTCACATCTCCCCCGGTCAGGCACGCGAGGGCCGGCGCATCACGCGTCAGCCCTTCTTTCCTCGTTTCTTGCGGCGCGCGCGAAAGGGCACGTACTCCGCCGCGGCGACCTGCTCTCCCCAGCGCTCGTCCAGGGCCCCCACCAGCTCCGGGGCCGACGCGCTCTTCTTCAATCGCACCAAGTATTCCAGCGTGGAGGGGCCCTCCTCCCGCCGCACCACGTCCACCAGCTGCCAGTCGCTGGCCATGTCGGCCAGCGCCTCCTGCACGGTGTGGCGCGCCACGTCGGGCGCCTCGCTGTGCACGAGCAGAATGCCGTCGGTGCGGATCTCGGCCGCGTGGTCCAGCATTCGCCGCCGCACGTCGCGCTGCCCCACGGGGTCCTGGGCGGACAGCAGGTGCGTGGGGCCCACGGAAAGGATGCCCGTGCGCGCGTACCGGCCGCTGTAGATGGAGCCGATGTTGAACTTCCACACCAGCAGCACCACGATGTTGAACGCGAACGACATGACCAGCGCAACGTCCAGCGCCTGCACGCCGGCGGACAGGCCGATGCCGATCACCAGAAAGATGTAGACGGCGTCGCGCGGGTCCTTGAGCGTGTTGCGAAAGCGCACGGCCGCCACGATCCCCGCCAGGGCGAACGCCAGGGCCACGCTGTTCTTTACCACCAGCGCGATCCCCGCCACCACGATGGGAAGGATGATGACGGACGACACCAGCGCCGGGTCGTAGCGAAAGCGCTTGGTGAGCATGTACACCCACGCCACGGGCACCACCAGCGACAGCGCCCCGCCGATCACCAGCAGGGTGGCGATGGCGCGCTGCAGGGCCTCGTTGAGCGACACCGTGTCGCCGTAGCCCTCCGTCACGGGCCCCACCAGGTTGCCGCCCTCCTCGCCGGAGACGGCGGACGGCGCCAGGAACGCCTCGCGCACGGAGGGGATCCAGTACACCAGCAGCGACATCACCGTGGTGAGCACCACGTAGTAGAACAGCAGCCGCAGGAACGGCCGCGTGCGCCCCTCCATCAGGCGGTCGACGAAGCGGCGCCGGCGCGCGGCAGACTCCGCCGCGCGGCTGCCGCCGGAGGGAGGGCGCGCGGAAGGAGGCGGCCCGGACGCGGGCTGCGGAGCCCGGGCCAGCAAGGTCTCCGACTCGCCCGCCGCGTTCACGGAGGACGGAAAGTTCCGGTTGCGGCTGTCAGCCATGGAGTTTCTCGTGACGATAGGCCCGGCGCGCCGGTGCGCGGGGCTCCAACGGTGCACCAGCAGGAACCACGCCGCGGATCACGGCCCGGGCGCGGGCGCAAAAAATACCAAAAACCCGGCGCGCGCGCCGGGGCTCTCCATGGTGCATGCGTCCACCTCTCCGCGCCAGCCCCTTGAAAGACGCGCCCCGCCCCGCACGGTCACCCGTCGGCCCGTGGCGGCGCCGCGGGTGGCCGATTGCCCGCTCAAGATCCGCCCGGAGACGCGGGACCGCCAGGGGCGAGAAGGAGCCCGCGCATACGGCAACCGCATCCGCACCTGCGCGTACTCGCGGGGATCGGCCATCCGCACGGCATGCGCACGTGGGCGGGCGGGCAGAACGGCGCCCTCTGCTACGTTGCGCCGGCCCTGCCGGGCAGCCCGGTGCAGGGCCCGTTCGACGCGGCCGGGGCGATCGCCCACCGGTACCGCTACACGCCCTTCGGCGAGCCGCTGCCGGCCCACTCCAGCGCGATCGTGAGCCCGCCCCGGTTCGCCGCGCGCGAGCCGGACGACGCCACCGGGCCGTACTACGTCCGCGCCCGTGGTGTTTACCGCTGCCCTCCTTGCCCAGGTCGCATTCCGCGCCTGTACGTGAACATCAGGGCAGCGGGCACGTTCAGCAAAAGCAGAAGAAAAAGCCAGCGTGTACGTGCTTTGTGCTGGAGTTCCGGATCGGAACCAGCGACATAGAGACTGCCAAGCCATAGGGCCGTGCAGATCAGGACACTGACCTGCATGACGACCAGCAAGAGCAGATTCCGTTCAAGTGCGTCCCGGACCGCCTGCGAGCTTACGGCCAAGATTCCCATGACGCACAGGAAGCCGTACGCGCAACCGGCAAGGACCGCTAGCGGCAAAAGGAGCCGTTCCATCCTGCTCATGCCTTAACCCTACACCGGAAAGCGTCACCCAGTTCGTACTTGATCACTCATCGGCCTTCGCATTGTCTCCACGAAGGCGAAGAGACCGCGACGGTGCGGACGGCCGGCATCTTCGCGGTCTCGGAGGGATTGGGAACCCGGCAGCCGCAACGTTCCAGGAGTTCCAGCACCAACTCGTCCAGGTCCTCGTCCGCAAGCCCGAACACCTTCAGCAGATCGTCATCGGGATGAGGCGTAAACCCTTCGATCACCGCTTCACGCGAAAGCGCGCTCCATACTTCAGCGGCGATGTCGGGCGCACGTTCCAAGCGTTGGATAAAATCATCCCGCCCGCAGTTTTTCCGCTGCTCCATCCGGAGGCGCTGGCGAGCCCTCCAGGGTAGCTCAGCCCACTCGCCGAGTCGCTGTATCAAATCCATGCCCGATATCGTCGCCGTCGTACAGGTAGCCCGTGGTCGTACCCGCGAGCGTACGCCGCACCCGCGTCCCAGCCCGTTGCGAGTTCGCGGCTTGTCAGATCCGTCCCTGCATCGCGAGCGAACGACAGGTCCGCGACCACCCGGGGCGCGCGGCGACGTACCGTTCTGCCCACGGGAAGGTGCTCGTTCACCTCCATCCGCTCTCCGCTCATTCCGCAGCGGCAGGAGCAGAGCGCGCCCGGATGCGCTGCACGAAACTGCCCGCGCGGCGCGGGGTGAACGGGTATCGCTGGCCAGACCGCGCTTCGGCGACACCGGGCTCGGATGGCCAGGAAAGGCAGAAGATCCTCCATGATCATCACGCCACCCAATGCAAACGTCAGCGTCGGCCCGTGCCGCTCCGCACCGAGGTAGGGTAGCAGCTTACGCTCATCCCTTCTCCTCGACTCTCCTCGACCGGTGGTACCGCGCCGATCTGGTACACGAAGCGCTGATGGACGCGGGGCCGGTGCACGCAGGGGGGACCGCCGGAGGCGAGAAAGGAGCCCGCGCGAACGGGTCGCGCGGGCTCCTTGGATGTCCGCCGGGGCGGACGCCGGTCAGTCGATGGCGCCGGCCTTGCGGCGTCCGCGGCGGCGCGGGCGCTCGGGGGTGGGGTCCAGCGTGGCGGCCAGCGTCATCTCCTCGTGCGGGGCATGGATGCGGCTGATGCCCACGTCCGAGTCGCTGCCGTCGTCGTTGGTCTTCATCTCCTTGCGGCGAATGCGGCCGGCCTCGCGGGTGGCGTTGAGCTCCTCCAGGAACTTTTCCGACGCCGTGGCGAACGCGCCCTGCTTGCGAAGCTGGGTGAGCATCACCTCCGTGAACTCCTGCACCGCGCGCCGCAGCGAGCTGTCCGACGCGTAGCCGCAGGTGTACGCCACGCTCAGCACCGTCTGGCCGGGGTCGTCCAGCAGCTCGCAGGCCAGCAGCACGCGCATCCACGCCAGGATGCGGCGTGGGGGCGGCAGGTCCGCCTGCTCGGCCCACCGCAGCAGCGTCCGCTCGGAAAGCTTCAGGCTGGCGGCCAGGTCGCGGCCGTGGCCGCCCTCGGCCACCACCTCGGCGGCGGCCATGAGCAGCGCCCGGGCGCGGCCCGACAGGTTGGTGGGCAGCGAGCGCTCCAGCAGGCTCTGCAGGGGGCGGCCCTGGGCGCTGCGCAGGCGGCGGCTGATGGCCTCCACCGTGTCTTCCTCGTCCAGCGCGATCACTTCCTTTACGCCCCACTCGCCCAGCGTGCGCAGGTCGCGCACGCGGCCGCGGCGCACTTCCAGCGCGGCGATCACGGTGGCCGTGGGGAACTCCCACAGGATGCTGCGCAGCTCCGGCGCCAGCTCGGCCTCGGTGCCGTAGGTGCGGGTATACGGGTCCACCACCACCAGCGCGGCCGGCGGGGACTCGTTCAGCGTGGTGCGGAGCGTGTCCCAGTCTTCCACGAACTGCGTCTTGAAGCGCTGGTTCCCCACCCGGCGCACCCGCTCCTTGAAGACGGGGTCCGAGTGCATCACGATCAGCGGCCGCGCGATGGGTTGCATGACTTTCCCTGGTTGCTTTTTCCGGTCCGGCAGATGAATGGCCGCTTCGCGTATGACGCGAAGTGTATCTAACGTAACCGCTCTCCCTGCATTTGTAAAGATTTTCCGCGTTCGATGCACATTCAAGATGTCGGCTCGCGTATGCCGACACCACCGCGCACGCGCGTTCGGCCGCAGACCGATCCCATGCGCGCTCTTTGCGTCGCGCGCCGAACACTTCACGATCGTCCTGTCGGCTCCCGGGAGTCTCGCTTCCGGGCGGGCGTGCGCAACGGGCCAGCGCCGGACGCATCCCGCGGACGTCATTTGTTCGCCGGAAGTGCGATCTTCCGGCGCGGAGGCGCGAAATCCCCGGCCGGAGCAAGCGGAGGACACCAAGGGAGCGTGCACCACGTATCCTTTAACGACATACACTTGATGTTTTTATCCGCCACGGATAAGCTTGGGGACCCACATCCGCTTTACGCCGTTTCTCCTGCGGATTTTCTCGACGTACCGGGCGGATCGCCCGCGCACCCCTCCGCCGCACATGACCGTCGCCGACCTCGAGCCGGGGATCATCCCCGCGGTGCAGCCGGCTCTTTCCGACAGCTCCGCGCCCGGGCTCGCCGGGATTCCCCTGGCCGCGTGGACGCGCGCCGTGCGCCCCTCCGTCATCCAGCGCATGCTCTCGTTCAGCGGGCGCGACGACCTGGTGACGTTCGCGCTGGGGCTGCCGGCCACGGACCTGTTTCCCGTGGACGGGCTGGCCGCCGCGGCGGAGCGCGTGCTGCGCGGGGACCCCGACGCCCTGCAGTACAAGCCGGGCTTTCGCGGGCTCAAGGAGCAGGTGGTGCGCATCATGGAGGCGCGCGGGGTGCACTGCCGGCCCGAGCAGGTGTTCCTGACCACGGCCGCGCAGCAGGGGCTGAGCCTGCTAAACCGCCTGCTGCTGGAGCCGCGCGGCACGCTGCTGTGCGACTCGCTGGTGTACATGGGATTTCAGCAGGTGGTGGAATCGTACGAACCCACCGTGCTCACGGTGGAGACGGACCTGGAGACGGGGATGGACGTGGACGCCGTGGAGGCGCACCTGGCCGGCGGCGCGCGCCCCGCGTACATCTACTGCATCACCGACGGCCACAACCCGCTGGGGTGCAGCCTGAGCCCGGAAAAGCGGGTGCAGCTGGTGAACCTGGCCCGCCGCTACGAGATCCCCATCATCGAGGACGACGCGTACGGCATGCTCAACTTTGAGCGCGCCGTGCCGCCCATGCGCGCACTGGACGACCGCTGGGTCCTCTACGTGGGCTCGTTCAGCAAGGTGCTGGCGCCCAGCTTTCGCCTGGGGTGGATCGTGGCGCCGGAGGAGATGATCCCCGTGCTGGGCTGCGCCAAGGACGGCGCGGACCTGGACATGGCCAGCTTTGCGCAGCGCGTGGCGGCCAGCTACCTGGCCACGGGCGACCTGCCGCGGCACCTGGCCAACGTGCGCGCCGAGTACCGCGTGCGCCGCGACCTGATGCTGGAGCTGCTGGCCAGCGAGCTGCCGGCCGGCTCGCGGTGGAGCGTGCCCCGCAACGGCGCCCTGATCTGGGCGGAGCTGCCGGAGGGGATGGACACGGGGGAGCTGCTGGACACGTGCATGGAGGCCGGCGTGGCGTACGTGCCCGGCGCGGCCTTCGCCATGCCGGGGACGGACCCCAGCACGGGCAGGACGGGAATGCGGCTGAATTTCTCGTACTGCAACCCGGAGCAGATCCGCGAGGGGATGTCGCGATTGGGCCGCGTTCTGCGGGCGCACGCGTAACGGGCGCGCCAGGCCACTTTCCGCCGCGCTCGGAACCACGTATCCTTTGGGGCGGGCCGCCATCGCGGTCCGCCCCATCTCGTTTTCCCGCAGTCGGTTCCCCCCCGGACGGACCCAACCCGTGCAATCGCTTTCCACCGCGCCCCAGGCGGACG
Source organism: Longimicrobium sp. (assembly GCA_035638875.1). GTDB lineage: Bacteria > Gemmatimonadota > Gemmatimonadetes > Longimicrobiales > Longimicrobiaceae > Longimicrobium. Next base: position 16,000 of record DASQZE010000129.1, on the reverse strand, counting down.
TGGAGGTCCGCTGCATTCACGCCCTGTTCCAGGACCAGGCGCGCCGCACGCCGGACCGCACCGCCCTCCTGCACGCCGGCACCCCCGTCTCCTACGCCGCGCTGGACGCCCGCGCCAACGGGGTCGCGCACCGGCTGCGGGCGCTGGGCGTGGGCCCGGAGACGCTCGTCGCGCTCTTCCTTCCCCGCACGCCGGAGCTGGTGGCGGCCATGCTGGGGGTGCTCAAGGCCGGCGGCGCGTACGTGCCGCTGGACCCGGCGTATCCCGCGGAGCGCGTTTCGGCCATGCTGGCGGATACGGAGGCCCCGGTCGTCCTGACGCACTCCGCCGTGGCCGACCGGCTGCCGTCGCACGGCGGGCGCACGGTCTCGGTGGATGCGGACGATGCCATCGCACAAGCCTCCGTCGATGAGCCGCCGCCCCTCGCCGCGCCGGACAACCTGGCGTACGTCATCTACACGAGCGGATCCACGGGGCGGCCCAAGGGGGTGCTGATCGAGCACCGCACGGCATCCGTCGTCCTGCACTGGCTGCGGGACACGGTGACGGACGAGGAGCGGGCGTGCGCGCTGGGGGCCACGTCCGTGTGCTTCGACGTATCCGTCGCGGAGATCTTCGGGACGCTGTGCTGGGGCGGCACGCTGGTGCTGGTGGACGACGCGCTGGCCCTGGCGCACGTGCGCGAACCCATCCGCCTGGCCAGCATGGTGCCCACGGCCGCCGCGGAGCTGCTGCGGCAATCTGCGATTCCCTCCACCCTCCGCACCCTCGCGCTGGGGGGCGAGCCCGTGCCGCGCGCGCTGGCGGACGCGCTGTACGCGGGGACGCGGGTGGAGCGCATCCTGAACCTCTACGGGCCCACGGAGGATACGACGTATTCCACCTGCGCGCTGATTCCCCGCGATCCGCATCACCCGGTAACCGTCGGGCGGCCGGTGACGGGATCGGCGGCGCAGGTGCTGGACGGCGGATTGCGGCCGATGGAACCCGGCGCCGAGGGCGAGCTGTTCATGGCGGGCGCGGGGGTCACGCGCGGCTACCTGCGCCGGCCGGGATTGACGGCGGAGCGCTACCTTCCCGATCCGCTCGCCACCGTCCCCGGCGCGCGGATGTACCGCACGGGCGACCTGGGACGCGCACGCCCGGACGGCGAGTACGACTGCCTGGGGCGGCTGGACCGGCAGGTGAAGATCCGCGGCTTTCGCGTGGAGCCGGAGGAGGTGGAGGCCGCCCTTGCCGCCCACCCTGCCCTGGCCGAGGCCGCCGTCGCCGCGCGCGTGGACGCGGCGGGGGAGACGCGGCTCGTCGCGTGGACGGCGGCGGCAACGGGTGCGGGGGCAGGCGCGGCGAGCGGGTCGGAGCTGCGCGCGTTTCTCAAGGCGCGGTTGCCGGACTTCATGATCCCCGGCGCGTTCGTTCCCCTCCCCGCCCTGCCGCGGACGCCGAACGGCAAGGTGGACCGCCTGGCCCTGGTGGCGCCGGAGGCGTTCGCCCGCGAGGACGCCGCGTACGTGGCGCCGCGCACGCCCGTGGAGGAGATCCTGTGCACCGTGTGGGCGCGGGTGCTGGGCGAGCCGCGCATCGGCGTGCGCGACGACTTCTTCGCGCTGGGCGGGCACTCCCTGCGCGCCGTGCAAATCGTGGCGCGGCTGCGGGAGACCCTGGGCGTGGAGCTTCCCCTCCCCGCCGTCTTCCAATCCCCCACGGTAGAGGCGCTGGCGACGGAGGTGGAGCGGGCGATGGGGAGCACTCCATCCACCGAATCCATCGAATCCGTCGATCGCAGCGGGCCGCTGCCGCTGTCGCCCGCGCAAGAGGCGGTGTGGTTCTTCGAGCGGCTGTCCCCCGGGATGCGCTCGTACCAGTTCCAGGCGGCCCTGCGCATGCGCGGCGACCTGGACGCGCCGGCCCTGGAGCGCGCGCTGGCGGAGGTCGTGCGCCGCCACGAGATCTTCCGCACCGTCTTCCGCGAGGTCGGCGGCCATCCCGCGCAGCTCGTGCAGCCGCCGTGGACCGTCGCGCTGCCGGTGGTCGACGCGACGGGCTTCCCGGACGGCGAGCTGGATGCGCGGTACGCGGCGGAGTTCGCGCGGCCGTTCGGCGTGGGCGCGCTGCCGCTGGTGCGCTGGACGCTGTTCCGCACGGGCGCGCGCGAGCACGTGCTGCTGATCGTGGAGCACCACCTGGTGCACGACGGCTGGTCGTTCGGCGTGTTTCTGCGCGAGCTGACGTCGCTGTACGCCGCGCTCGTGCACGGCGACGCGCTGCCGCCGGAGCCTCGGCTGCAGTTCGGCGACTTCAGCGTGTGGCAGCGTGCGTGGACGCGCTCCGCCGAGGCGCGGCGGGGGCTGGAGTTCTGGAAGGCCAGGCTCGCCGGCGCGCCGCCCGTCCTGGACCTGCCGACGGACTTTCCCCGCCCGCCGCGCATCTCCTTTCGGGGCGCGTCGCTGCACGTCCGGCTCCCCGCCGCGCTGGCCCATGCCGCGGACGAGTTCAGCCGCCAGCAGGGCGTCACGCTGTACATGACGCTCACGGCGGCATTCCAGGCGCTCGTCCGGCGCTACACGGGGCAGGACGACTTCTGCCTGGGCGGCGGGTCCGCGGGGCGGCGGCTGCGCGAGTCCGAGGACCTGATCGGGATGATCGTGAACGTCATCCCCCTGCGCGCGGACCTGGCCGGCGACCCGGACTTCCACGCGCTCGTGCAGCGGGTGCGGCGCACGGCGCTGGAGGCGTATCCGCACCAGGACGTGCCCTTTGCCGACATCGTGGACGCGGTGCAGCCGGAGCGCTCGCTGGACCGGCTCCCCATCTTCCAGGCCGCCTTCAACATGCACCACGCGCCGTATCCCGACCTGCGCGTGGCGGGGCTGGAGCTGGACGTGACGGAGGCGCTGGGCAACGCGACGGCCAAGTTCGACCTGCAGGTGATCGTCATCCCCCGCGCGCAGCAGAACGCGGCGGCCGGCGAGGAGGTGGCGCTCATCTGGGAGTACGCCACGGAGCTGTTCCGCCGCGAAACGGTGGAACGGATGTGGGGGCACTACCAGCGCCTGCTCGCATCGCTGCTGGCCCATCCCGCGCGCCCCGTCTCCGCCGCGTCCCTGCTCGATGAAGCGGAACGGGCGCAGGTGGTGGATGCGTGGGGCCGCGCGGACGCCGCCTACCCGCGCGGCGCGACCATCCACACCCTGTTCCGCGAACAGGCGGAGCGCGCGCCGGCCGCCCCCGCCATCGACTGGGGCACGCGGTCGATGACGTACGGGGAGCTGGATGCCGCGTCGGAGCGCGTGGCGCGGCGGCTGCGGGCGCTGCGGCTGGGCGCGGAGGCGCGCGTCGGCATCGCGATGGAGCGCGGGCCGGATCTGATCGCGGCCGTGCTGGGCGTGCTGAAGGCGGGCGGCGTGTACGTGCCCCTGGACGCGGACTTTCCCCCCGCGCGGCTGGCGTTCATGCGGGCGGATGCCGGCATCGCCGCGCTCGTGGTGGCGGACGACGTGCCGGCCGCGCTGGCGGACTTCGCCGGCCCCGTGCTGCGGATGAATGCGATCGATCGCGTATCATCCCATGCAGACGGGGCGGATGCGGACGAGGCGGATGGGAACGGGACGGATTCCTTTGCCGCGGCGGAGTCGCTGGCGAGCGTGCTCTACACGTCCGGCTCCACGGGAACGCCCAAGGGAATCGGCGTGGCGCACCGGGGCATCGTGCGGCTGGTGCGCGGCACCAACTGGGCGGATCTCGAGCGCGGCGCGCGCGTGTCCCAGACGGCCAGCGTCTCGTTCGACGCGTTCTCCATGGAAGTGTGGGGCGCGCTGCTGAACGGCGGCTGCGTGGTGGGCATCGACCGCGACACGCTGCTCTCGCCGGCGGCGCTGCGGACGCGCGTGCGCGAGGGACGCATCACCACCCTGTTCCTTACGCCGGCCGTCTTCAACGAGGTGGCGCGCGAGGCGCCGGATACGTTCACGGGCATCGAGGTCGTCACGGGCGGCGAGGCGGCGGAGCCGGAGTCGTTTCGCCGGGCGCAGCGGGCCGGGCCGCGGTGGCTTGCGAACGTGTACGGGCCCACGGAAAACGCCTCGCTCTCGACCGTCCACCCCGTGCAGGCGCTGCCGGACGACGCGGTGTCCGTGCCCATCGGCCGGCCGGTGGCGAGCAGCACGGTGTACGTGCTGGACGAGCGGATGGAGCCCTGCCCCGCCGGCGTGCCCGGCGAGCTGTACGTGGGCGGCGAGGGGGTCGCGCGCGGCTACGTGGGCCGGCCGGGGCTCACGGCCGACCGCTTCGTCCCGGACCCGTTCGGCGCGGCGGGGGCGCGGCTGTACCGCACGGGAGACCGCGGCCGCTGGCTGCCGGAGGGCGCGATCGAGTTCCTGGGCCGCGTGGATGCGCAGGTCAAGATCCGCGGCTTTCGCATCGAGCCGGGCGAGGTGGAGGCCGCCCTGCGCGCGCTGCCGGAGGTGCTGGACGCGGCCGTGGCGGTCCGTGCGGATGCGGACGGCGCGCCGGCCCTCGCCGCGTACGTCGTCCCCGGCGGGCAGGCGGACGCGGCCGGGGTGCGCGCACGCCTGGCGGAGCGGCTGCCGCACTACATGGTGCCGGCGACGTTCACGCTGCTGGATGCGCTGCCGCTGACCGGCACCGGCAAGGTGGACCGCCGCGCGCTCCCCGACCCCGCGCCCATTCCGTCCGCGGAGGCGGGCTTCGAGCCTCCCGCCACGGACGACGAGCGCGCAATCGCGGCCGCCTGGGCCGAGGCGCTGGGCATCGACCGGATCGGCGCGACGGACGGGTTCTTCGCGCTGGGCGGGCACTCGCTGCGCGCCGTGCGCATCGTCGCCCGCATCGACGAGGCGCTGGGCGTGCGGCTCCCCGTATCCGCCCTGTTCGAGTCGCCGACGGTGCGCGGGCTGGCGGAGCGCGTGGCCCGCGCCCGCGAAAGCGACCCGTCGCTGGCGGACCGGCTGGCGTGGCTGGAGGGCCTGTCGGACGAGGAGGCGCTGGCCCTGCTGGAGGAGCCCTGACGCATTGCCCGCCGGGCGGCCATCCGACGCCATCCGGGTCTCCGGCGCAGGCGGACTCTTACGGATCGCGATCGGATGGATGATGTGCCACGGCAGACATCCGCCTCCGTTGCCACGATCCCGCCTCATGAGCGGATACTGGCCCTGCGGCGCCGATGCCCGCCCATGCACAGATCCACCTGATCGCGATCCGTAAAGCGCCGCCCTGGCCGGAAGGCCGTGCATCCGAGCCCGACCGGCCACGGGATGGAGGACGCGGAGAAGAACGTTCTCCGCGTCCTTTTCTTTTTCTCTTCGCGGACGGCTTCGCGCTTGACCTGTCGTTTTCGGCCCCGTTTATTGCGAAGCCGTCGCATACCGGCCGGCCCCACTGCGTGTCCGCACCCTCCACCGACGGAACCGAACGCAAGCCCCGCCTTCCGCGGTTCTTGCCTTCCGCCCGCCGCGACGTGCGGCCGCGCGGGAATCGTCCTCCCCTAAGCGGCGCAGAAGTCGCGTGCAGTGGCGCCATGCGCGCGCAGGAAGGTGGGAGCGGTTCGAACGGGCGTCCGTCCCCGGCCATACGATTGCACAAGAGGAGCGACCGGAGAAACGACTGGTACACGGGGCGGAATCAGAATCACGTCAACACCGCACTGATTTACGATGCCCTGCTAAGATGTCGGATTCTGGTATGGCAAAATCTTCCGCACGTGTGTTAGATTGCCCGCTCCCCGCGTCCCGGAGCCGCCGCGCACCGATAGGACGCGCGCGCGTGATGCGTGCCGCCGCGACCCTGCGGCGGCGTTCCTTACCGGATCGCAGGCAGTTTTGCAGAACGACACGGCCCCCGCACGGGTGCCCACGCGGCAGGTGCTGCGCGAGATGCGCCCCTTTTCCGTGCTCTGGATCGGACAGCTCGTTTCCGGGCTGGGATCGGGGCTCACGGGGTTTGCCCTGCCCGTCTGGATCTACGAAAAGACGGGCTCGGCCGAGGCGTTCGGCCTGCTGTTCTTCGCGGCCACGGTGCCCGCCGTGCTCATGTCGCCCTTCGCGGGCGCACTGGTGGACCGGTGGGACCGCAAGTGGGTGCTGCTGGCCAGCGACGGCATTGCCGCGCTGATGTCCATCGCCATCGCGGCGCTGGTGTTCACGGGCACCTTCGAGATCTGGCACCTGTTCGTGATCTCGGTGCTGGGCTCGGCGGTGGGCACGTTCGCGGAGCCGGCCTTCACGGCCACCATGGGCGTGCTGGTGCCGCGGCAGCACTTTACCCGCGCGTCGGGGCTGCTGCACACCAGCGGCGCCGTGGTGGGGATCCTAACACCGCTGGTGGCGGGCGTGCTGGTGTCCACCATCGGGCTGGGCGGCATCCTGGTGATCGACTTCGTCACGTTCCTGGTGGCGGTGGCCACGCTGGCCACGGTGCACATCCCCCGGCCGCCCCCCAGCGGCGTGGCACGGCGCCCGCTGCTGCACGAGGCGTACGACGGCTGGGCGTTCGTGCGGCGGCACCAGGGACTGTTCCTGCTGATGCTGTACTTTCCCGTGGTGAACCTGGCCACGCAGATGGCCAACCCGCTGTTCAGCCCCATGGTGCTCTCGTTCTCCACGCCGGCGCAGCTGGGGCTGGTGGTGTCGGTGAGCAGCGTGGGCATGCTGCTGGGCGGGGTGCTGCTGAGCACGTGGGGCGGGCCCAGGCGGCGCGTGCGGGGAATGGTGATCGGGCAGATGCTGGGGGCGCTGTGCCTGGCGCTCATCGGGCTGCGGCCGTCGCTGCCGCTGGTGGCCGCGGGAATGTTCCTGAGCCTGTTCCTCATGCCCACGGCGCAGTCGTGCAGCCAGGCGCTGTGGCTGAGCAAGACGCCGCCGGAGATGATGGGCCGGGTGACGGCCATTCGCCGCATGCTGGCCCTTTCCACCGTGCCCATCGCCGCGCTGGCCTGCGGGCCGCTGGCGGAGCGCGTGTTCAACCCGCTGCTGCTGCCGGGCGGGGCGCTGGCCGGCAGCGTGGGCCGCGTGCTGGGCGTGGGCCCGGGGCGCGGCATCGGCCTGATGTACGTGCTGATCGCCGGCATCATGCTGGTACTGACCGTGCTGCTGTACGCGCATCCGCGCGTGCGGCGGCTGGAGGAAGAAGTTCCCGACGCGGCCCCGGTGCGCCCCGCGCCCGAGCCCGTCGTGCCCGCGCCGCAGACGGCGGCGGCGGGCGCCTGATCCCGCGGTACCTTTTTTCATCCCTGAACCACCGACGGACCATGAGCAGCAGCGACGAGCGCGAAGACACGACGGTCTACGAGGCCGTGGTGAACCACGAGGAGCAGTACTCCATCTGGCCGGCGGACCGCGAGCTGCCGCTGGGGTGGAGCAAGGCCGGCAAGAGCGGGCTCAAGCCCGAGGTGCTGGCGTGGATCGAAGAGGTGTGGACGGACATGCGCCCCCTTTCGCTCCGCAAGAAGATGGAAGAGGCCGCGGCCCAGGGCGGCCAGTCGTAACGAGCAACCGCCCGCCCGCGCGCGGCAGCGCGCGCGGGCAGGTGACGGCGGACGGAGCGACCGGCGACCCCTTTCCCAGCACCGGGGGAGGGGTGTCCGGCCCGCGCGTCCGCATCCAGGAACCAGAAACGACACGAAAACCGGGACGATGCCAGTGACCGACGAGGCAGCCGCCGCCACCCCCCTGAAGACGGTGGGCGTGGTGGGCGCGGGGGTGATGGGCGCCGGCGTGGCGCAGGACCTGGCGCAGACGGGGCACCGCGTGGTGCTGCTGGACCTGAGCGACCCGTTCCTGGCCCGCGCCCGCGCCGAGATCGAGCGCAACGTGCGCTTCCACGGCTTTTTCACCAAGCAGAAGGGCGGCCCCTCGCCGGCCGAGGTGCTGGAGCGCATCACCTTCACCACGGACTACGCACCGTTCTCGGAGTGCGACTTCGTGGTGGAGAACGCCACGGAAAAGGTGCCTGTCAAGGAGCGCATCTACCCCGTGCTGGACGAGGTCTGCCCGCCGCACGCAGTGTTCGCTGCCAACACCTCGTGCATCAGCATCACGCGCATCGGCGGATGGACGAAGCGGGCGGACCGGGTGCTGGGGATGCACTTCATGAACCCGGTGCCCCTGAAGCCCGTGGTGGAGACCATCCGCGGCCACCACACATCGCAGAACACCATCGACACGGCGCTGCGGCTGCTGGGGCAAATGAACAAGGAGGGCATCGTCGTCAACGACCTGCCCGGCTTCGTGAGCAACCGCGTGCTGATGCTCACCATCAACGAGGCGGTGTGGGAGGTGATGGACGGCGTGGCGAGCGCGGCCGACATCGACCGCATCTTCGTCACCTGCTTTGGCCACAAGATGGGGCCGCTGGCCACGGGCGACCTGATTGGGCTGGACACCATCCTCCACTCGCTGGAGGTGCTGTACGACAGCTACAACGACCCCAAGTTCCGCCCCTGCCCGCTGCTGCGAAAGATGGTGGACGCCGGGCTGCACGGCCGGAAGACGGGGCAGGGCTTTTTCGAGTACGGGGCCCAGGCGGGGGCGTAACGGGAGTGCCAAGTGACAAGTGCCAAGTTAGGGATTTCGACGGCGCTGGTTACTTGGCACCAGGCACTTGGCACTAGGCACTTTTCTCACTGATCCGGATTTCCGATGGAACCCAAGCAACAGATCCGCGAGTTCCTGTCGCGCTTCATCCGCGACCACCAGCTGGCGGACGACGAGGACATCTTCGCCACCGGCTACGTGAACTCCATGTTCGCCATGCAGCTGGTGCAGTTCGTGGAAACCACGTTCGGCATCGCGGTGGAGAGCGAAGACCTGGAGATCGACAACTTCCGCACCGTCGACGCCATCGCGGCGCTGGTGGGGCGCAAGCAGGGCGCGGCGGTCTGAGCGCACCCATGTCGTCGCTCGAGGCCGCGCCCGCCCCCGTCGCCTGGCAGCCGGCCGAGGGCGGCCTGCGCACGGGGCTGGGCGCCGCGCAGGAGAACGCACGCCGCCAGTTCGCCGCGTGGACGGACCGCGAGGTCGCGCCCTTTGCCGGGGAATGGGACCGCGCGGGCGCCACGCCGCGCTCCGTCATCGAGCGGATGGCGGCGGAGGGCTTCCTGGGCGCCGTGGTCCCCGCGGAGCTCGGCGGCACGGGCTGGGACGCGGTCACCTTCGGCCTGCTGAACGAGGAGCTGGGCCGCGGCTGCTCGTCCATCCGCTCGCTGGTCACGGTGCACTCCATGGCCTGCCACGCCATTGCCCGCTGGGGCAGCCGCGCGCAAAAGGAGGCGTGGCTCCCCGCCATGGCCCGCGGCGAGCGCATCGGCGCGTTCGGCCTGAGCGAGCCGGAGGTGGGGAGCGACGCGGGCGCCATCGGCACCACGGCGGAGCTGGACGGCGACGCGTACGTCCTGCGCGGCACCAAGAAGTGGACCACGTACGGCCAGATCGCCGACGTGCTGCTCTGCTTCGCCAAGGCCGACGGCAAGCCGCTGGCGATGCTCGTGGATCTCCACGCGCCCGGCGTGACCGTGGAGCCGCTGACGGTGCACGGCACCCGCGCCTCCATGGTGGCGCAGATCACCTTCGACGGCGTGCGCGTGCCGAAATCCGACCGCCTCGCGGGTCCGGGCTTCGGCCTCGGCGTGGCGCTGTCCGTGCTGGAGCTGGGGCGCTACAGCGTTGCGTGCGGATGCGTGGGCATCCTCCGCGCGTGCCTGGACGCGAGCGCATCGTACGCCGCCACGCGCGTGCAGGGCGGCTCCGTCATCGGCCTGCACCAGCTGGTGCAGGCCATGCTGGCGGACATGGCGACGGACTGGCGCGCGGCGCGTCTGCTGTGCCTGCACGCGGGCTGGCTGCGCGACCAGAACGATCCGGACGCGGCGCGCGAGGTGTTCCACGCCAAGTACTTCGCCAGCACGGCCGCCACCCGTGCCGCGCTGAGCGCCGTGCAGATCCACGGCGCCAACGGCCTGACGGACGACTACCCCGTGGAGCGCCTGCTGCGCGACAGCCGTGTGATGGAGATCATCGAGGGAAGCACGCAGATCCAGCAGGTGACCCTGGGCCGCTGGGAGGTGGAGCGGGGGGCGAGCGACGGGGTGAAGACGGCGCAGGCGCAGGCGGGAGGCGCAGTCGGCCATGCGACGTCGAGGCAAGTCGGAGCCGGTGCATCCACGCAGGCACCCGGCCTGAGCGGCTGAAGCCGCCGCTGGGACTGCCATAAGCCCTGTCTCGCGCTGACGCGCTCTGCGAACGGGGCTTCAACGGCTTCAGCCACGGACTGCGCCGGTGGCGTGGCACTCGCCCGTGAGGGACAGTCCGCGCGGGCGGACTTCGTGTGGTTGTTGCGGCGAATTCATTCGCCCGGCCCTTGGCCGGGCGGAAATCCAGGAAGCGAAATTTAGATGCGTTCTCCCCTCAACGGCTGGTTCATCTACCCCAGCCGCAATCCGTCGGCCCGCCTGCGGCTGTTCTGCTTTCCGTACGCGGGGGGCGGCGCCACCATCTTCAGCACCTGGCCGCGCGCCCTGCCGCCGGAGGTGGAGGTCGTGGCCGTGCAGCCGCCCGGCCGCGAGGGCCGGCTGATGGAAAAGCCGGTCTCGCACATGCCGGAGCTGGTGGAGGCCATGCACCGCGAGATGCTCCCGCACCTGGACAAGCCGTTCGCCTTTTTCGGCCACAGCAACGGCGGGCTGATGGCGTTCGAAGTGGCGCGCATGCTGCGCCGCACGGGCGGGCCCATGCCGCGGCACATCTTCGTGGGCGGGCGCCCGTCGCCGCAGGTGGTGCTGGAAGAAGAGGAGATCCACGGGCTGCCGCACGACGAGTTCATCGCCGCGCTGCGCCGCTACGCCGGCACGCCGGAAGAGATCCTGCAGAACGCGGAGATCATGGAGCTCATCATGCCCCTGCTCCGCGCGGACTTCAGCCTGGGCGAGACGTACCGCTACGAGCCCGAGGCGCCGCTGGACGTGCCCATCACCGCGTACGGCGGCGAGCGCGACGACGAGGTGCCCGCGTGGCAGATCGAGGCGTGGCGCGAGGTCACGGCGTCCCGCTTCGTCTTCCAGATGTTCCCGGGCGACCACTTCTTCATCAACGGCAACCGGGCGCAGGTGCTGGAGGTGATGACGCGCGAACTGCGCCCCCTGATCAGCGCGCTCGTGCCGGTGGTGCATGGCTTCTGACGCCTGGGCCCCGCCCCCCGCCGGCCCCGTGGCGCTGGGCGGGGACGAGGTGCACGTCTGGCGCGCCTCGCTGCGGCCGGCGTCGGACGCCCTGGCCCGCGTGGAGCGGCACCTTTCTCCCGACGAGCGGGCCCGCGCGGCCCGCTTTCGCTTCGCCGAGCACCGCACGGCCTTTATCGCCGGGCGCGGCGCGCAGCGCGAGATCCTGGCGCGCTACACGGGCCTGGCGCCCCACGCGCTGGCCTACAGCGAGACGGAGTACGGCAAGCAGTCGCTGGCCGGGGCCGCGGCGTCGCTGGACATCCGCTACAACGTGAGCAACTCCGGCGACCTGGCGCTGTTCGCCGTGGTACGGGGACGCGAGATCGGCGTGGATCTGGAGAAGGTCAAGCCTATGCCGGACGGCCTGGACATCGCCCAGCGCTTCTTTTCAGCGCCGGAGAACGAGATCTTCGCATCGATCCACGAATCCATGCGCGACGTGGCGTTCTTCAACTGCTGGACGCGCAAGGAAGCGTACATCAAGGCCGTGGGCCAGGGGCTGTCCATGCCGCTGGACCGCTTCGACGTGGCGTTCGCGCCCGGCGAGCCCGCGCGCCTGCTGCGCACCCGCGGCGACGAGTCCGAGGCCGCGCGCTGGAGCATGCTGGAGCTGCATCCCGGCCCCGGCTACATCGGCGCGCTGGCCGTGGAGGGCGATGGATGGCGCCCCGTCCTCTTCGACGGGGACGCCCGCTAGCCCATATCACACTTCGGCCATCCGCATCCAATCGCATCAAAAAGATCGATCACGCGGAGGACGACACCCCTCCGCGTCCTCTCCGTTTTCCTCCGCGTTCTCCGCGTGATTTCTTTTCAGGCGGTGCGGACCAGGATCACACCGGGCCGGCCCACCAGAGGCGATAGCGGATGGCGGCCACCAGCGCGTTCCACAGCGTGTGCCGCATGGCGCCCGCAATGTGCCCCAGCACCGCCGCACCGAGGACGATGTAGAACGCCAGGTTCGCCAGGGTGCCTGCGTAATCGTTCCAGTACGTCGCCAGCCACGCCGCGAACCCGGCCGCCGCGCCCAGCACGATGCCGATCCCCATGTGAATACGGCGGGTGAGCGCGTCGTCGTCCATCGCCGGCAGGGGGTTGATCACCGCCTCCATGGGCGGGCGGCCGCGCCCCGTGATCCACCGGTCGAAGTCGCGGTCCGGCCAGGCGACGGCCCGCCCCATGTCCGCCAGCTCGTCATCCAGCAGTCCCGCCATCCAGCCGATCTCCCCCGCCAGCGCCGGGTAGTCGCGCCGCAGCGCCGTGCTCTCGCCCGTGACGGAAGGCAGCAGCGCCGCCGCCTGCTCGCGAAAGCGCGCGCCGGCCGCCTCGTCGCCGCGCGCGCGTGCCTCCGTGGCCCACGTGTACAGGCGCCGGCCCACGTGTACAGGCGCCAGAACTCGCCGCGCGTGCGGTACAGCGCGCCCAGCCGCGCCGCAAAGGCCCGCCGCGCCGCGCGGTCCGCGTGCTGCGCGAGCAGGAACACTCCGTAGATGAGCAGGACGGCGACGAGGTAGACCACGGGGAATGCGGAGGCGGATGAGAACGGGCGGGAGGATGCGGATCGTGTGATGCGGCGGCCGTCCCCGCGGCGGAGGGCCGGATGCGACTGGAGCGGTGCGGATTCGCGCGGGACTACAGTTCCGCTAACGTGCGGATGTCGTCGCGCACCTCGTCCGGCGTGGCGCTGTCGGAGATGACCACCTGCAGGTTGCCGCGCCGGTCGATGCCGTACACCACGCTGGAGTGCACGCTCTTCACCCCCGCCGGGGGAGCGCCGTGCCCGCCATGCCCACCGTGGGCGGGGGCCGGTGCGGCGGCCACCTGTTCCACGTACGCGCCGTAGCCCTGGCGCGCCGTGGCCAGCGCCGCGCTGTCGCCCGTCAGCCCGACGACGGCGGGACCGAAGTGGCCGGTGTACTTCCGCAGCGTGCCGGGCGTGTCGTTCGCCGGGTCCAGTGTGATCAGCAGGACCTGGATGTCCCGCGCGCCGCCGCCGGCGTGCCTCATCGCCTTCGTGAGCTTGTTCAGCGTCGTGGGGCAGACGTCCGGGCACTTCGTATAGCCGAAGAAGAGCAGCACCGGCTTGCCGCGGTAGCTGTCCAGCGAGACGTGCCGGCCGTCCTGGTCCACGAGCGAAAACTGCGCGGCGGGGGCCACCTCCGTGTAGGTGGTGCCGTGAAACGCCGGCGCCGTGCGCGGCGCGACGGCGATGCCGGTGGCCACCAGGATCGCCACCGCGGCCACCACGACCGTCCCGAGCGCCAGCCGCTGCGTCCAAGCCCTGTTCTCTGCCATCGTCCTGCGGAATCGCGAGTTCATTCGGATGTCGGGCGCGCCGGACTGCCTGCGCGCGCGGCAGCAAATCTAACATCGCTGGGAAGATGGCGCGCGGGGCGGGGGCCCTCACCCGGGTTCGTAAACCTCACCCACCCTTTCCCACAAACTGCGTGGGAGAGGGTGTACACCCCAGTCCCAGCACGGGAGCGGCTGTAGTCAGCAATTCAGTTCTCCCCCTCTCCGCGAGGTACGAGCGGGGAGGGGGCCGGGGGGAGGGGCACCCTGCCGGTGCAGGGAGCTCGCTTCCGTGCACGAGCCGGGTTCTCCCCCTCCCTCCGCGAAGCGGGGGAGGGGGCTCTCCGCCCGTGCACGATCCTCATCCTCCGCGACGTGAGCTCCCGTCCTGTCGCACCCGTCCTCCGCGCTTGTCGCCCGATCCTTGCCGGGCTACGTTCCGCGCCGCCCGGCCGCCGGGCGAAAATCCCGCAAACGACAAGAGGACGGATGGAAGCGCGCGAGCTGGAATCCCTGGTATCCGAGGCGTACCGCGACCGCGAACGGCTCAAGGACAAGCACGTCTCGCAGGCCGTGGACGAGACCATCGCCCTGCTGGACAGCGGCCGCATCCGCGTCGCCGAAAAGACGGACGGCGAGTGGCGGGTGAACGCGTGGGTCAAGGAGGCCATCCTCCTGTACTTCGCCCTGCGCCCGCTGGAGCCCATGGAGGCCGGCGACCTGCGCTTCTACGACAAGATCCGCACCAAGCAGGACCTGCAGGCGCAGGGCATCCGCGTGGTGCCGCCCGGCGTGGCGCGCTACGGCAGCTTCCTGGAGCCCGGCTGCGTGGTCATGCCCGGCTACGTGAACATCGGCGCGTACGTGGGCGCCGGCACCATGGTGGATACGTGGGCCACCGTGGGCTCGTGCGCGCAGGTGGGTAAGGGCGTGCACCTGTCCGGCGGCGTGGGGCTGGGCGGCGTGCTGGAGCCGCCCAGCGCATCGCCCGTGATCATCGAGGACGGCGCGTTCATCGGCTCGCGCTGCATCGTGGTGGAAGGGTGCGTGGTGGAGGAAGAAGCCGTGCTGGGCGCCAACGTGGTGCTCACGGCCTCCACGCCCATCGTGGACGTGACGGGATCGGAGCCGGTGATCACCAAAGGCCGCGTGCCGGCGCGCTCCGTCGTGATCCCGGGCACGCTGCCCAAGGAGTTCCCCGCGGGCACGTTCCACGTCCCCTGCGCGCTGCTCATCGGCCGCCGCACGGAATCCACCGACAAGAAGACGTCGCTCAACGACGTGCTGCGTACGTTCAATGTGCAGGTGTGAGCCGCACGTCGGAATGCACTCGGCGGCACGCGCGGTGTAGGATGATCGCAGAATCGACCACCAGGCACGACGGAGGATGACGTGACCATCGATATGCCGTCTGATTGGGAGCAGCAGCTGGACGACATGGCGCGCCAGCAAGGGACTACGCCCGAGTCTCTCGTGCTTTCCGCCGTCAAGCACATGCTCAGCCCGGCCGAGCCGGAGCAGGGCACACCGCCTCCAGGATCGATGGCGGAGTTCCTGGAGGGCTACGTCGGCGTGTTCGACAGCCGGGATTGGGCTCCCGGTGGTTCGGTGCTGCAGCCGATCCCCGGCCGCTGATCCAATTTCACGCTCCCAAGATCCGAGTGCCTGACACCATCCGGGACGAGCTGGCGGAGCTTACGCTGGCGTTGTGCAACATCCCCAGCGAAACGTGCAACGAGGCGGAGATCGCCACGTGGATCCAGCACCGCTGCATCGCCGCCGCGGGGGCGAATGCCGTCAAGCGCATGGGCCACACGGTCGTCTGCGAGCCGTTCGCCCGCGGCGACCGCCCCGGCGAGCCCACCATCGCCCTCGTGGGCCACACCGACACGGTCAAGTGCGCCGACGACCAGGCGTACGAGATCCGCGACGGCCGCGTGTACGGCTGCGGCGCCACGGACATGAAGGCCGGCGTGGCCGTCATGCTGGCGCTGCTGGACCGCTGGCGCGAGTTGGAGCGCGCGCGGCCCGTATGGATCTTCTACGACGGCGAGGAGGGGCCCGCGGAGGGGAACGGGCTGGGCCCCGTTCTGGAAAGCGGCGCGCTGCCGGACATCGACTTCGCGTTCATCCTGGAGCCCACGGACCGCGGGCTGCAGCCGGGGTGCATGGGGCTGCTGCACGCCACCGTGACGGTCCGCGGCACGCGCGCCCACAGCGCACGCCCCTGGCAGGGCGAGAACGCGCTGTACAAGGCCATCCCCCTGCTGGAGCGCCTGCGCGACTTTGGACGGCGGGAGGTGCGGCTGGGCGCGCTGTCGTTCTACGAGGTGATCGTGGCCACGGCGGCCACGACCTACAACTCGCGCAACGTGGTGCCGGACGTGCTCGACCTGAACGTCAACTTTCGCTTCGCGCCCGGCAACACGGCGGAAGGGGCGGCGGCGGAGCTGCGCGCGCTGGTCGGGGCGGACGCGG
>DASQZE010000128.1:0-6363 GCA_035638875.1 Longimicrobium sp. | reverse complement strand
CTCCGATGGGGCAAATCCGGTGTACGCGGTGCCGGTCCGTGACTACCAAGAAAGGCGGTGGAGGGCACCGTGGCAACCGCGTTTACCGGCCGGCGCCGTAAAAGGTCCGTCCAAGGCCGTAACGATGGCCCGTGCCCTTGCGGCGCCCGGTGCCGGGGCGGAGTTTGGGAGGGGCAGGGGACAGGGAGCCGGGCCCACATCCGGCGCGATTGGCCGGCACGCGTCCGGAGCGAATGAATTCGCCGCTGGAAAATCGCGAAGTCCGCCTGCGCGGACTGCACGGCCTCCCGCCGCGGCGCGGGCGATCGTCCCCGGCGGCAGGTGAGCCGAACGCGTGAGCCGCCGAACAGGCATCCTGAACTTCATCATCACGGACATGGTTGGCTTCCCCATGGAGACGTCCACTCGCCGGCTGGTAACCATCCGCCGCCACGTGCCCCAGGACCGCATTCCCGAGTACGCGGAGGCCTGGGCCGTGCTGCACAACGCCGCGACAGCGCGGGGCGCGCACGCGTGGGCGTTCGCCTCGGCGGACCACCGCGACACGTACATCGAGTTCCTGGAGTTCGGCGACGACAGCGACGTGCGCAGCGACACGGCCACCGTCGCCGCCATCAGCGCGCTGCACGCCAAGTTCCACGAGGCCTATCCGCAGCCGCTGACGATGGAAGAGTGGGTCGCGCTCCCCACGCCCCCCAAGCTGGCCCTGGCGGAGGACGAATGAGCGACCGCGACCGGCTTCGGGCCCTGCTGCTGGAGCGCTCCTTTCGCACGGGCGACTTCGTGCTCGCTTCGGGGGCGCGCAGCAGCTACTACATCGACTGCCGCACCACCACCACGCACGCCGAGGGACAGGCGCTCGTCGGGCGGATGGGGCTCGCGCTCCTGCGCGAGGCCGGGCTGGCGCCGGATTCCGTCGGCGGGCTGACGATGGGCGCGGACCCGGTGTCGTACGCCATTGCCCACGCGTCGTGGCTGGCGGAGGATCCCGTCAACTCGTTCACCGTGCGCAAGCAGCCCAAGGACCACGGCACGGGCAAGCGCGTGGAGGGATGCTTCCAGTCCGGCGCGCGGGTCGTCGTGGTGGAGGACGTGATCACGAGCGGCAAGAGCGCCCTGCAGGCCTGCGACGCCGTGGAGGCGGAGGGCGGGACGGTGCTCGCCGTGATCGCGCTGGTGGACCGTGAGGGCGGCGGCCGCGAGGCGGTGGAGGCGCGCGGATACGCCGTGCACACGATCTTTCCCGTCAGCGAGCTGCTGGAGGCGGCGGGCTGAAGGGCCTCCACCCCCCGGCCCCCTCCCCCGGCAAACTGCGCCGGGAGAGGGGGAGAACTTCGGGGCGGGGAGGCGGGTACCCCGTGTGGGCGGCGTTTCGAAGCGCGGGGAGAGCCCGTGCGGAGTGGCGGATGTCCGTCCTGAGCAGGTAAACCCGCCGCTGGGAATGCGGGAAGCCTCGTTCGTCGGCGCTCACGGGCCGCCGAACGAGGCTTCCACGGCTCTGCGAGATTGTTCGTCCCCGTGATGGCCCCGTTCCTCCTCTCCGCGTCCTCCATCATGCGCATCCTGAGCTTCCTCGCCCTGATCGCGGTGGCGCTGGCCCCTGTGCCCGCCGCCGCTCAGGCCGGTTTCCGCGCCGACGCCTCGCTCCAGCCGCTGCCGGCGCTCCTGGCTCCCACCGGAGCCGTGCCGGTGGACGGCGGGGCGATGTCCCCGGACGCCATGGAGCTGGGGATGATCACGGGGGTGCTGGTGGGGATGACGACGGGGCTCGGGTTCGCCGTGTTCGCGGCGGACAGGTGCGGGGTGGAGTCGGACTGCACGCTCGCGCCCGAGTACAAGATCCTCATCTACAGCATCATCGGCACGACGCTGGGCGGGATCATCGGCCTCGGGACGACGTTCGCGCTGGGAGGCCGCCCCGGCCATCCGGATGCCGGGCTCGCGGCCGAACCGCTGGACACCGGCGGGATGCGCATCGGCGTGACGCTGCGGCACTGACGCCGGTGCAGTTCTCCCCTTCCCCTGCGGAGCGGGGGAGAGGGGGCCGCCGGCTGCCGGCGCGATCCATCCACCACGCCGGAAGTCCGGAATCGAGTCCGTGCACAGACGCCGCGGTCGATGACGGGAGGGCAGATCCTTCGGTCGGCGCCCGTCGATCGAGCGCGGGAGAAGGACCGCGCGGCGCCTCCCTCAGCTCAGGAAAACGAACGCAGGGGGAGGAAAGAAAAAGACCGGCCGCCACGATTCGTCGTGGCGGCCGGTTTTATCACGCTCCGGGATCCCGGGATCAGGAAGGGATCACGAGGCGCTGGCCGGGGCGGATGCGGTTGCGGCTGCCCAGTCCGTTGGCGGCCTGCACCTTCTTGACCGTGGTGTCGTAGCGGCGAGCGATGGTCCACAGGCTCTCGCCGTTGCGCACCGTGTGGCGCCGGACGCTCGCGGCACGGCGGGCGGCGGCGGCGCGCTCCGTGGCGGCCTCGCGGGCGGCCAGCTGCACGGCGCGGCGCTGCACCTCGGGAAAGTCCGCGGCAAAGCGGTCGGCCCGGCCCTCGGGAACGCGCACGGCGTACGGCTTCTTGCCCGGCGGCGTCATGGCCCGCACCAAGTGTGGGTTCAGGCGCTTGACCTCGTTCTCCGTCACGCCCACGGCCTCGGCCACGGCCATGAGCCGCGTGCCGGCGGGCACCTGCACCTCGTCGTGCGAGAGCGGCATCCAGCGGGGCACGCCGCCCATCCCGTACTTCGCCGGCTCCTTGCCGATGAGCGCGGCGGCCACCATCAGCGGCACGTACTCGCGCGTTTCGCTGGGCAGGCGGCTGCGGATGCGCCAGAAGTCGGCGTCCTCGCCCTTCTGCTTGCCCGTGACCTGCTTCATCACGCGGGCGACGCGGTTTTCGCCGGTGTTGTACGCGGCGGCGGCCAGGTACCACGAGCCGAACTGCTTGTGCAGGTCTTCCAGGTAGTCCAGCGCGGCATCGGTGCTCTTTTCGGGGTGCCGGCGCTCGTCCACGTAGCCGTCCACGCGCAGGCCGTAGCGGGTGCCCGTGCCCTCGATGAACTGCCACAGCCCCACGGCGCTGGCGTGCGACTTTGCGGTGGGGTTGAAGCCGGACTCGATCATGGAAAGGTACAGCAGGTCCTCGGGCATGCCGCGCTCGCGCAGCTTGCCGCGGATCATTCCCTCGTAGCGCCCGCTGCGCTTGAGGTACAGCTCCATGCGGTCCTGCTGGCGACCCGTGAAGATGCCCACGAAGCGCTCCACGGGGGCGTTGCGCACCACCGGGATGTCCCACGTGGCGCCGGAAACGGCGGCGCTCGCCTCACGCACGAGGCCCACGGCCATCGCGGTGGAAACAGGTGCGTTCTGCTTGTCCGGACCGCCGGATGCGGCCGTGCCCAGGAGGACGCCGGCGAGCACGGCTACGGGAAAGGCAGACCTGAATTCCATGCGACCTCCTGTGGCAGTGCGGATTGCTTTCTTCGCGGATCGAGACTGCGGTGCGCGGGCGCAGGAACGCCGCGGCTTGAGTGCGGCCAAACCCCACAGAAGGGTGGCCGCCGGGCAGGAACGTGTGTTGTGATTTCTTCCTAAGCTAAGATAAATCAACGGGTTAGTCAACCATTAAGGTGAAATGGGCGGGCGTGGGCGGGGCGGAGGAGGGGTGTTTGAGGGGGTGGAAGAGGGGTGCTGAGGGGTGGATGGAGGGGGGACGTTGGGGATTCAGGGGGGCGCCCGTCTGCGACGGGAGCCCTCTCCCCCGGCCGCCTTTTCGCTCGTTCCTCGCGACGGCGGCCGACCCCTCCCCCAACTTCGGGGGAGGGGTTGGGGTGGGGCGAGATCCGGCGCGCCGGCAGAGGCCGCAGGAGCGCGCAGTTCTCCCCCTCTCCCGTACAGGGCAGGCAATCGAGGGTGCCGAAAGGTCGTGTACGGGAGAGGGGGCCGGGGGGTGAGGGCCGCGCCGGCACCCGGCGGACCGGATGCCGTTGCGTGAGGGATGCGCGCCCGCAGGGCCGAGACCCCGGAGCGGCGGGGCAACAGCAGTATCGTTGCCCTGCTGCGCAGGGGGCTCGGCGCCGTTGGCAACGGTTGTATCGTTGCCTACGGCGCGCGCAGCCCGGCCCGGAGCGCAGCGGAGGGACACGCCCACATCCGCCGTCACGCCCACATCCGCCGTCACGCCCACATCCGCCGTGAAACTCCGTCTCCAAACCCCCGCAAACGCACGCAATTCACGAAGTGGTCCGGGGCTTGCTCGCGTCGCACGCTCACTCAGAGTCCGTTCAGGACGGGAGCGCGAACGCATGGTGGATCAGGACGGGACCGGCTGGGACATGGAAGCACGAGCCGAACGTGCGGGCGGGGCGCTGGACGCCTACCGCGAGCGGCGCCGCAACCGGCGCGGCGACGACACGTGGTTCGGCGGCGGCGAGGGGCTGCTGGAGGCCGCGGAGCAGGGGCTGAACGCCGAAGAGATCAGCCGCCGCCGCATCGACGTCATCCAGGAAGCCGTGGGCGTGGGAATGGGCCCCGAGCTCGCGGAGATGCTGTACGACGTGGCGCACGACGAGGGGCTGGACCCCGTGCTGGCCTTTGAGGTCGTGCGCAGCGGCATGGGCGTGCTGCCGCCCCCCGACGGCGTGGAGAACGCGCCGCAGTTCGCCACGACGGACAAATACCGCCCGGAATGGCTCGAATCGCCCGTGGATCCGGACACGATGCTGCGCGAGCGCACGCTTCGGTTTAGTTTCCGGCGCGTACGCGCGCTGCTGGAGCAGCACACGGGCGACGCGGCGGAGGCGTTCGGCGCCTTTGCCCGCGAGCCGGACGTGGGACCGGTGGGCTACTGACCCCGGTCCGGACGTTCGCCCCCCTCTTTTCTCGAGACGGCTTTTCCGATCATGACCGACGACGCCGGCGCCCTGGCCCCGAACGCGTTTTCTGACCTGGGCATTGCGCCCGAAGTGCTTTCCGTGCTGGAGCAGCTGGGCTACGAAGAGCCCACGCCCATCCAGGTGCGTGCCATTCCCCTTCTCCTGGCCGGCCGCGACGTCATCGGCCGCGCGGCCACGGGCACGGGCAAGACGGCCGCCTTCGCCGTGCCCCTGGTGCAGCGGGTGGACACGTCGCTCCAGGGCATCCAGGCGCTGGTGATGGCGCCCACCCGCGAGCTGGCCGTGCAGGTGGCCGAGGCCACGCACAAGTACGGCGCCCGCCGCGGGGTGCGGGTGCTGGCCGTGTACGGCGGCCAGGACATCAGCCGGCAGCTGCGCGAGCTCAAGCGCGGCGTGCACGTGATCGTGGGCACGCCGGGGCGCCTGCTGGACCACATCCGGCGCGGCTCGCTGGACCTCTCCTCCACCAGGTACGTGGTGCTGGACGAGGCCGACGAGATGCTGGACATGGGCTTCATCGACGACATCGAGGTGATCCTGGAGTCGCTGCCCAAGGAGCGGCAGACGGCCCTGTTCTCGGCCACGTTCCCGCCGCGCATCGCGGACCTGGCCCGCAAGGCGCTCACGGACCCCGAGCGCATTACCATCGCGCCGGAAAAGCTGGACACGCCGCTCGTGCGGCAGACGGCGTACCTGGTGCCCCGGCAGCACAAGCTGGAGGCGCTGGCGCGGGTGCTGGACGTGGAATCGCCCACGTCGGCCATCATCTTCTGCCGCACGCGGACGGAGGTGGACGAGCTCACGGCGGCGCTCGGCGTGCGCGGCTACCACCCCGAAGCGCTGCACGGCGGCCTGGCCCAGGCGCAGCGCGACCGGGTGATGCAGCGCTTTCGCAACGGCTCGGCGGACCTGCTCATCGCCACGGACGTGGCGGCGCGCGGGCTGGACGTGGAGCACGTGTCGCACGTGGTGAACTACGACATCCCGCAGACGCCCGAGGCCTACGTGCACCGCATTGGCCGCACGGGCCGGGCGGGGCGCGAGGGGACGGCGGTCACGCTGGTGCAGCCGCGCGAGCGCTTTCTTCTCCGCGCCATCGAGCGGACGACGGGCGTGCCCATCGAGCACGCGCAGGTGCCGCGGCCGCAGGAGGTGCGCGAGCGCAAGCGTGCGCGGCTTTCCGACGCGGTGCGTGACGTGCTCGCCGCGGGCCAGGACCTGGAGCCGTTCCGGCAGATGGTGCTGGGGCTGGCCGAGCAGTTCGAGATGGTGGACGTGGCGGCCGCCGCCATCCGCATCGCCGCGGAGCACCGTGGCACGGAGGAGACAGGGAACGACGCCGAGATCCCCGAGTTCGACACGCGCGACCGTGACCGCGGCGACGGCCCGCCGCGCGAGCCCCGGCGCGGCCCGCGCCCCGAGGGCTACGAAGGCGGTGGCGGCGGCGGACGTCCGCGCGGCGCGGCGGCC